>DAOUSD010000257.1 GCA_030627405.1 Deltaproteobacteria bacterium | reverse complement strand
CATCCCCCCTTAATCCCCCTTCAAAGGGGGACTTTGAAGGCTTTTTTAGAAAACTTTGGACTGTCGAGTTGGGAGGTACATAATGATAATTACTACGACGGTAAAACTTATGGTACCACTACCAAAGGCAGTGATTTAAAACCGATTAATATTTTTAACATTTTGTTTATGCTCATTTAGGGTTATATTAAATGCCGGTATATGAATATACTGCGCTGAATGCAAACGGGAAGAATACCTCCGGTATTATTGATGCGGAAAGTGCTCTTGCAGCTCGTAAGAAGCTCCGAGATTCAAAGATTTTTCCCGTTTCAATAAAGGAAGTCAGTGTTACAAGCGCGGAAAAAGAGTCTAAAACTTTTTCTCTATTGCGATTTTTTTCGCGAAGTATCAAAGTGTCTGAACTTTCCATGATGACAAGGCATCTTGCTACTTTAGTGGGTTCCGGCTTTCCGCTTGTATCAGCCATAGATACTCTTATTCCTCAAACCGGATCTTATGTTTTTAAAAAGACCCTGACAAATATTAAGGATTCAATAATTGAAGGTAAAAGTTTTGCCGATGCTTTGTCATTGTATCCGGAAGTTTTTTCCGCAATTTATATAAACATGGTTCGTTCCGGCGAAACATCGGGTACTCTTGAAATTGTTTTGGAACGGCTGGCGGATATTGCCGAAAAGCAACAGGCTTTAAGGAGTCAGATAAGATCGGCTTTGGTTTACCCTGCTTTCATGTTAATTATTGGATCTGTTGTGTTATTTTTTTTGCTGGCATATATAGTTCCTAATATAACCTCAATATTTTCCGACATGAATCAGATCCTGCCCGCTCCAACCCGTTTTCTTATTGCCTTTAGCGATTTATTTAAACACTATTGGTGGATTATATTTATTGTAATTCTTGTTGTAATATTTGCTGCAAGAAGCATAAAAAAAACATCGAGAGGAAGCTATTTTTTAGATAAAAGTCTGCTTTCATTCCCGCTGATCGGCACATTAGCAAGAAAGCTTGCTGTAGCACGTTTTTCCCGAACCCTTGGATCTTTGCTTGAAAATGGTGTTCCCATGCTGCATGCACTTGAGATAGTAAAAAACATTGTGGGTAATATTATCATTTCAAATGCGGTTGAAACAGCCGCCAAAAAGGTCGAAGGCGGACAAGGACTTGGTGTGGTTCTTGCCGAAAGCAAGGTGTTCCCTAATCTGTTTACTCAGATGGTTAAGGTGGGAGAACAAAGCGGGAGCCTGGAAAAAATGTTGAAAAAAGCAGCAGATGTTTATGAAAATGAAATAGAATTGAGCGTTATGAACATCACCTCAATGCTTGAGCCGGTTATGATATTAATAATGGGGATTATTGTTGCATTTATAGTTATCTCAATCTGTCTTCCGATATTTGAAATGAATCAGCTTGTAGTCTGAGTAATTGGGAAAATTATTCGAGTGCACCCTTTTTGCGTTTTCTATGTTTTATGCTGCCTTTTTCTCGCAGTTGTCATCAGCATAATCCACTGCTTTCAATATGTTACCGTATAAGGAGTTTTTATCCATACGTCTATGTAATCATTCCAGCCATTACTCGACCTCAAGAGCAATATAGATTCCGCAGGCAACACGTCGACTTGCTTGAACCGTGTTTCAAATCTTACCCGCACAGCTCGCATTTCTTCGCAAAAAATAGCTCAACTTAGGGCTCGCTCAAAGTTATTATTTTTGTATTACGTAATTTTTTGTGATATTATTTGTAGTCAATGTTTAATTTAGGAGATTAATTTGGAAAAAACAATTGAAAAAAGAGTGGAAAGGCTCAGGAAATCTCTTGCAGACAATAATATTGACACCCTGCTGGTACTTGTTGAGGAAAATCGCCGTTATTTAAGCGGATTTACAGGCGAGGATACCCAGTTTGATGAAACAGCAGGAGCTCTTTTTATAACAGATAAAAGACTAATACTGGCTACGGATTCGCGCAATGACCTGCAGGCAGCAAAGGAAGCACCTCTTTATGAAATTATTTGTTATAAAAAGGGACTGGTTAAGGAACTCCCGGATATTATCAATACTCTTAAAACAAAAAGACTTGGCTTTGAAAGTGTACGCATGTCATATATGCAATATAATAAAATCTGCAGGCAGTTCAGTTCTTCCGACATAGCTGTTGAGCTTGTTGAAGCTGACAATATTATGGAATGTCTGCGTGCAGTAAAAGAACACACAGAAGTCGAAGAGATAAAAAAAGCTCTTTTTATTGCTGAATCTGTGTTCATAAATTTTGCAGAAAATATCATTAAGCCGGGAATGACGGAAAAAGAGGCAGCCTGGATACTTGAGAAAAATTTGCGTGAAGCTGGTGCTGACTCTTTATCGTTTCCGATAATTGTGGCATCAGGCCCAAACAGCGCACTGCCCCATGCAATTCCAGGAAACCGTAATTTTCATAAGGGTGAACCAATTCTTTTTGACTGGGGAGCAAGACTGAATGGTTACTGCTCTGATATTAGCCGGACACTTGTAATCGGGAACCCGGATGACAGGTTTAAAAAAATTTTCAAGACAGTCCTTGATGCCCAGCTTAAAGCAATTGATGCTATAAGGCCTGGAATAAGTTCAAGGGCTGTGGATGAAATTGCACGAAACCATATAGACACTATGGGTTTCAAGGGTAAATTCGGCCATGGGCTGGGGCATGGAATAGGACTGGCTGTTCATGAGCCTCCAGGAATCAGCCCGTTAAAAGATACATTGCTTGAAAAACAGATGGTCTTTACCGTCGAACCCGGCATCTACATACCCGGCTGGGGCGGTATCAGGATTGAAAATATGGTGGTGGTCGGCGAAAACGAAGCTGAAGTACTGAACAGCCATGATCCTGCAATTTTTATGGATTGTAACTTGGCCTTTTGATGTTACACGCATGTTTTATCCTCAACCAATAAAAATAATCACGAAAGCCTTTTGTTGATTATTTAATATTCTGGTTTTAGGTTTATGTTGAGTTGGGTTTCGTTTCGCTCAACCCAACCTGCACACTTCATCTTTGTTCACAAAACCAGAAACCTCCTGAAGGCTGCTGTTATTTTCTCCTGATAGGCGCTTTCAAGCATACCGATTCGAAAATCCAAAAAGGTCTTTTCAATGGTATAAATCAACTGGCAAAATGCTATGGATTCCTTTTTAAGACAATTAGCTCCGGACGGACTTATCCATACATCTGTTGGATATTTTTTTCTCTGTTTCCGATCCTGCAAAGGAATCACAGTAACAAAAGGATATGCGGCCACTTGATTTACCGCATCAGGGGAAACAATAATATAGGGTCTGTTTGCCTTTGAGCTGTCTGCTGGTTGAGAAGGTTTGCTCGAACGATGTGAAGCTTGTTGCAGGATATTCCATATCTCAAAACGATTCATAGGTCTTGTAATTTAACCCCCCTTTTCCCGATTTGAACAAAATCATGATCATTAGAATAATCTTTGGCCATTTCCCGGAGTTCCATGTCCTGAAATTGTTGCTTAACAAGTCTGATTCCATATCTCACAACATCGCTTTTGTCTTTAAATAATTTCTTTCTAACCATGGAATCAATGAATTCGTTTTGCTCTAAACTCAAAGAGAATTGTTTTTTCACATAAGCCATAATTTTACCTCCGTTCTTGCAAAATGTAGCGTAGTTTTTTTATTAGCATGCCATATAATAAGCTAAAAGGCAAGCTTGTTTCGGCCTGTTCGGAGAACATGCCCTATAGACTGTCACATATTAAATTTCACTGCGTTATCGGTCGTCGGCGTATTTACAATACAGCCTTCTCCCTCTAGCCTTGTGCAATTTAATATGTGACAGT
>DAOUSD010000312.1 GCA_030627405.1 Deltaproteobacteria bacterium | reverse complement strand
GGATTGGGCTGAAAAGCATAGATTACGAAGAAATTCCGTATATGGGTATCCTTACAGCAGGTTTTTTTGTTGCTTCCCTTATACACATACCTATTGGCCCGGCTTCGGTACATCTTATCTTGAATGGCATGCTGGGTCTATTCCTGGGATGGAGAGTATTTCCGGCCATATTGGTGGGGCTGGCGCTTCAAGCGCTTCTTTTCCAGTTTGGAGGAATAACAACGCTTGGCATTAACACTCTTAACATGGCTTTTCCTGCCGTAATATGTTATTATTTGTTTGGCTGGGGAGTAAAAAAGAACTCAGGCCGGCTTGTATTTATAATAACCGCATTTGCAGCCGGCTGTTGTGCTGTTCTTTTTGCAGGAATACTTGTCGGACTTTCCCTCTATCTAAATGGCGATGCATTCCTGCCTGCAGCAAAGCTGCTTGTTGCAGCCCATCTGCCCGTGATGCTGATCGAAGGTGTTTTGACTGCAACCTGCGCCCTGTTTTTAAGAAAAGTGAAGCCTGATATTTTGGAGGGTTATTATGTTTAATCGCTGCCGCTACTTGAATAAGACAGGTGCTTGCAGACAGCGGTTTGTACTCCTCTTCTTCCTGATAGTTTTTGTTATATTGTTTGACATGCCGGCATTCGCTCACAAAGTATCAATATTTGCCTGGGCTGAGGGCGACACTGTCTATACTCAGAGCAAGTTCAGCGGGGGCAAAAGAGCGAAAAACTCTTCTGTAATTGTTTTCGATTCAGACGGAAACAAGCTTCTGGAAGGAAAAACAGACGAGAACGGCGAGTTCTCTTTTAAGATACCGAAGAAAACCGCTTTTAAGGTGGTTCTAAAAGCATCCATGGGCCACATGGCAGAATGGACAATACCCGTTGAGGAAATCAATCTTGAGGCTGTATCAAATAATAGCAAACCTGAATTTGATATAAAAGATTCTTATGAAACATCCTCCAAGTCACAGGCAATAAATTCAGGCACAGATCTTTCCGCTCTTTCCGAATTCCATGGAATTTCAAGACAGGAAATAAAGAGGCTAATAGATGAATCCCTGGACAGAAAGCTGTCGCCCATTATGAATATGCTGGCGGATTCATATGGAGGTGGTCCCAGTCTAACTGAAATAATAGGCGGAATAGGTTACATATTTGGCCTCGTGGGTGTGGCCATGTATTTTACAAGCCGCAGAAAAAGAAATCACAATAGTGATAGTTGAAGAATTAACAAACATCAATTCGCTGATTAATCGCATTGATCCCAGGGTTAAGATAATTGAGGTATTTTTTTTCTCCATTGTTGTGGCCGTATCAAACAGTTTGCCGGTTCTTTTGTCGTCCCTTGTTATTTCCATCGGTATTATTCTTACAGCCGGAATACCTGCAAGAGAAATTTTCAGGCGTCTTGTACCGGTCAATATGATGATAATTTTTCTCTGGTTTTTTCTTCCCTTTACTACTGAAGGGAAATCCCTGTTTAACATCGGCACGCTCGCAGTAACTCATGAAGGATTAATATATGCATTTCGTATAAGCATCAAGTCTAATGCCATGATGCTTATGCTGATCTCTCTTATAGGCTCAACTCCAATCTTTACTTTGGGACATGCCATGCTTGAATTAAAGATGCCCAAAAAACTGGTGCATCTTTTTTTCTTCACATACCGCTATATTCATGTCATGAACAGAGAATACATACGCTTAATAAATGCCATAAAAATAAGAGGATTCAGACCTGGAACAAATTTGCATACGTACAGGACATTTGCTTATATACTCGGTATGCTTTTGATAAAAAGCTTTGACCGCATGCAAAGAGTGCGTAATGCCATGCTGTGCCGCGGTTTTAAGGGTAACTTTTACAGTATTAGAAACTTTTCTTTTAAAAAAATTGATGCGATTTCTGTCGCTTTGATGATTGTGATTATAATGTTACTGGGGATAATGGAGTGGACAGAAATAACTTGATCATCAATTTAACAGATATATCTTTCAGCTATCCTGAAGGGCCTGAAGTTCTTGATAAGCTAAATCTACAATTATCAAGAAATGAAAAAATAGGTCTCATGGGCTCCAACGGCAGTGGGAAAACTACTCTTTTTCACATAATAATGGGCCTGTTAAAACCTCTGTCAGGTAACATTGAAATTTTTGGGAAGTCTGCAAAAAAAGAAAAAGACTTTATAGATGTGCGCATGAGAATTGGCCTGCTTTTTCAGGACGCAGATGATCAGCTTTTCAGCCCAACCGTGCTGGAAGATGTTGCCTTTGGCCCTTTGAATCTTGGCAAGTCAAAGGATGAAGCTATTGATATTGCTATAAAAACTCTGGAATTCCTCGATCTTGCAGGATTTGAGGACAGGCTGACATACAAGCTGTCCGGTGGAGAAAAAAGGCTGGTATCTCTGGCCACAGTCCTTGCCATGGAGCCGGAAGCACTGCTCCTTGATGAACCGACTACAGGACTTGACGACAAGACAAAAACAAATATTAAAAGAGTTCTGTCTAAACTTGATCTTTCATATATACTGATATCCCATGAATTTGATTTACTCTCAGACATAACGGATTCAATATATATAATGGACAAAGGGAAAATAATTTTTGACGAGGAAATCCATCTGCACGAGCATGTTCACGCCCATCCCCATGGTTTATACCGTCACGAGCACGAGCAAAAAAAGTGAGCAGATCCACAACCCGGCTCACGCTTCAAAATATTCTTGGAGTCAGTAGTGTTGATTCCCAGATTTTTCAAACCGTATTTTTCTGATTATGAAAAATCAATTCTCAGGTCGAAAATAGCGCTTGTCTTGAAGACAGTATTAAACCTAAGTTAAGCGATTAGCTGTTAGCAATTAGCCGTTAGCTCTTATGAAATATGCATTTGTATAATTATTTATTAATCACCCATCGGGTGAAATG
>DAOUSD010000200.1 GCA_030627405.1 Deltaproteobacteria bacterium | reverse complement strand
TAAAACATCAATCGGCACAAAAAGAAAAAATTTCTCTCTGATTTATAATCCGGTTACCAAATCCGTTGATCCGCTTGTTTGTCAGGAGTGTGGGAGAAGCGCCACAAACATCTATTTTAATGATCGTTTGCACCTGCTTTGTCCTGCTTGCAGTAGATAATACGCTTACCTTGTGAATTTACCAAAAAAGAATTGACAACCCAAAAATATTACATTATGAGTAATAAAACTACTCAACAAAGGAACAAAATTTGGATAATCTATTCACAGGGCTTATATCATCAAAAACCAGGATCAGGCTGCTTGTCCGTTTTTTCTTTAATCCTGAAACCAGATCATACCTGAGAGAACTTGCCAAGGAATTTGATGTTTCTACAAATTCGGTGAGAGAAGAACTCAACCAACTGACAAAAACCGATTTGCTCAAATCCAGGAAAAGCGGGCGACAGGTCTTATACATGGCAAACCAGGAGCATCCTCTTTATCCGGAACTCAAATCGATGGTCAGTAAAGTAATGGGTATCGACCGGGTTATCGACAGCATTGTGACCCGGCTGGGCGAGTTAGAACGGGCTTACCTGATTGATGATTATGCAGAGGGTAAAGATACAGGAATAATAGACCTCTTATTGATTGGTAATGTTGATCAATATCATCTCAACGATCTGAGCAGAAAAACTGAACGATATATAAAAAGAAAGATACGCTCACTTGTCTTTAGCAGGAATGAGTTTGAAGCCCTTGTTCCGAAACTGGAAAAACGACCACGTGTCTTGATCTGGGAAGCGAACAAAAAACAGGCATAACGATTTGTCTTTATCGCAGATTCAAGCCGTAGATATTCATTATTAATCAATTATATCAACATGTTATATTGTCCCCTCTATGTAACCGAAGGGGCGGAGCTGGGTAAATGCTAACCATTGAAAATTCACAATGTCCAATTCTGGTCACCGGTAGGACAGGTTACATTAAAACTTTGGTAACCATGTCCTGTGGGCATGTGGTATTAAAGGCTTTGCCGTAAGTTCAAACTGATTTCAGAGTCCTAAATGGCCTACCAAGTATAACATATTGAATTTATTGCTACACATAAAATTTAAGCATTGGAGCAGTAGGTTAATTTCATAATGTATACATTTTTAACCCCATTGTGTTTACTATAAATAAAATATTCTCTGAAAACAGTTTGAACTTACCTGGTTACGTTGAGGGAAATACAGAAAGCCTGAAAAAGTATAATTAAACAGGATTAATGAGGTTCACATGATTTTTTCCATAAAAATAGTGGAATAGTGGCATCGTTCCCCCTGCCATTACGGACTTTCTTTCCTTGACAACAAAAAACAAAAAGATATATATATAGATTATTAGGTCGGCTAAAGATTTATGTATAGATAAATATGGTAAAAACTAAAAACACAACAAAACTTCCGTTAAGCGTGCAGAAATCGCTCCGTGAAATTGGCGGAGTTATCGCCTGTGCCAGGAAAGAAAAACAATGGACTCAGCAGGAGCTGGCCCAGCGCATCGGCATTGGCAGGATGACCGTTGTGCGCATGGAAAAAGGAGCATCAGAAGTAGCGGTCGGCTGGTACCTTACCGCAGCCTGGCTTCTTGCTTTGCCGATCCTGACATGGCAAGTCATGGATGAAGGAAGAAGCGATACCGTGATGAGTGACCTGCTTATAAAACTCAAAAAAAATCTTTCGAGCAGGGTGCGACGTAAAAAAAAGATAATAGCCAATGATTTCTGAGGCATACATCTGGATGTGGCTGCCAGGCGCAAGCGAGCCGGTGGTCTGTGGCAAACTGCAGCGTGATAACGATGTCTATAGCTTTGTTTATGGTCGCAGTTATCTTAGAAGGGAAAATGCCATAGCGCTTGAGCCTCGAGATCTACCCCTTGAAGAAGGTGTTTTTACTCCGGTGTTCGGAGAAACGCACAGCGTGATAAGAGATGCAGCTCCTGATGCTTGGGGGCGAAGGGTTTTGATGTACAGGTCAGGCGGACAGAATCTTACGGAGCTTGATTATCTTCTGCGGGCAGGAAGGGACAGAATAGGCGCGCTGGATGTCAGGCTTGAGCCGACAAACCATCCTGCAAGTCAAGCTGATCAGCAAGCCACTCTTGAAGACCTGCTTCTTGCATCAGAACGACTTGAAACTGGGCAGGCCATTCCTCAATCCCTTGGCAATGCTTTGCTGCATGGTTCCAGCGTAGGCGGCGCCAGGCCCAAGGCGCTGCTAAATGATGGGCATTGCAAATGGATAGCCAAATTTTCATCAACAACAGATTATTATCCTGTGGTGAAAAGCGAGTACGCAACAATGTGTCTGGCAAGTCAATGCAGCATTGAGGTGCCTGCAATAAAGCTGGTTAAGATACTGGGAAAAGATGTGCTGCTTGTGAAACGGTTTGATCGAGAAAACTTCAATGATAAATGGCAGAGGCGTTTCCTGATCAGCGGTCTGACCGCTTTACAGTTGCACGAGTCCGAAGTTGCCCTGGCTTCTTATCCTGAATTAGCATCTTTTATCCGCCGTTTTGGCGCTCATTACCCTGCTGATGCACAACAGCTCTATCGACGCATGATTTTCAATATTCTTGTCGGCAATACCGATGATCACGCCCGTAACCACGCTTTTTTCTGGGATGGACATCAGTATAGACTGACACCGGCTTATGACATATGCCCCATGCTACGCACCGGGCAAACAGCAAGTCAAGGAATGATAGTTGGAGATAAAGGTCGGGAAAGCACACTCCGCAACGCTTTGAGCCTGTCGGAACAATTTGGAGTATCACGTTCAGAGGCAAAGAGCATTCAGGAAGAGTTAACGGAAACAGTCAGAACAAATTGGGATAAAGCGGCAGACTGCGCTGGTCTTACCGACATTGAATCAAAAATGTTACGACAGTCCACAGTTCTTTCCCCTGCCTGTTTCATATAAAGGACAAGCAAGATGTATTAGTGCAGTGTCTCAACCTGAATTTGATGAAAAAATAAAATCGTAAAGAAAATTTTGAGTTATGCAAAGGTCTTTAATTGAAAGGGCGGAGCTGGGTAAATGCCAAACAGAGAACTTATAATTGAGGCGGGTCGCACAGAGCGACAATACTGGAAAGACCTGTGGAATTACCGGGAACTGTTCTACTTTTTAGCCTGGCGCGACATTCTTGTCAGGTATAAACAGACTGTGATCGGGATTCTCTGGGCACTGATTCGGCCTTTGTTAATAATGGTGGTTTGTAAGTTCAAACTGATTTCAGAGTCCTAAATGGCCTGCCAAGTATAACATATTGAATTTATTGCTACACATAAAATTTAAGTATTGGAGCAGTAGGTTAATTTCATAATGTATACATTTTTAACCCCATTGTGTTTACTATAAATAAAATATTCTCTGAAAACAGTTTGAACTTACGGAAAATATATGTATATTTAACAACTTGGAAAGTATATCTAAAAACTTACAACATAACGTCCTCTACTCGCGGGAGGTGATAAAAGATGGTACAGCAGCACGGCAATGACACGGCAGAGATACTTCTGGGGAAAATTAGAGAACTCCCTCAGACTCGCATTCTGGAGGTGATAGACTTCGTAGATTTCCTAAGAAGTCGCAGTCAAAAGGACGATGATCCAATTTTAGATGTAATAGGTTGTCTTTCGGGGAAATCTTTATCTACACAGGAATTAGAAGAGGAACTCTATGGGAGAGATTCGGCGTAATGTCTGATTTGGTATTCGTAGACACGTGGGGCTGGCTTGCATTAGGCCATCGAAAGGATGCTCACCATCATGAAGTGAAAGCCGTTTATAAGGAACTGCGAGCTAAGGGAGCCTGGCTGTACACCTCTGACTATGTGCTTGATGAATTGATAAGTCTCCTTTTTAGAAGGGAAATATTTGAGGAATCAGTACGTTTTCTTGACGGGCTTTTGAATGCATCCGAGAAAGGATTGCTCACCATTGAACGTATTACCTCAGCGCGATTTGCTTCTACATGGCTATTGCGCAAGAAATTCCAAGACAAAACGAGAATTTCCTTTACTGATTTGACTTCAATGGCCTTAATGAAAGAAAGAGGAATTCAGGTGGTGCTGACAGATGACGAGCATTTTGAGCATGTTGGGATGGGCTTTCGGAAGTGTCCTTGAGACCTTAGCTTTCAGGAATTGTGAAATATTTGGAGCGTTTCTGGTTACGTTGAGGGAAATACAGAAAGCCTGAAAAAGTATAATTAAACAGGATTAATGAGGTTCACATGATTTTTTCCATAAAAATAGTGGAATAGTGGCAACGTCCCCCCTGCTAAAATTCATCTGCTGATTCAGCTTACAGGATTAAAATCAGGGGAATGCAGTTAAAAAAGCAGGGGCTTTTTGATGAATAAGTTTACAAAGTTGCCAGTGTCCCCTCTGCCTAGTCCCTCATCCTTAAAAAAGCAGGTGAAGAGTAAAATCTGACCCAGACCCAAAGGTAAAAAAACGTGCCATCCGTGCAATCCTCTCCCCGTTAAATTCTGAAAGGCCATTTAACTTGGGTGCCAAAATAGTCAAAGTTGAATTTGTCAACAATGAAGACACGACCCCTCAATTTTAAGG
>DAOUSD010000201.1 GCA_030627405.1 Deltaproteobacteria bacterium | reverse complement strand
TTGCTAAAATCAATTTTGATGAACGGGATGGTATTTTTTGGGGCAAGGTCATCGGCATAAAAGACAGCATCACCTTTGAGGGTGAAACGGTGGCTCAACTCACCGAAGATTTTCATAGTGCTATCAACCATTATCTTGCCGACTGCAAACAAGAGGGCAGCACCCCTGATAAATCTTACTCCGGCAAACTGACCTTGCGCGTTTCCCCCGGCATTCATGCCGAAATAGCCGCCGCCGCTGCACACGCTGGAAAAAGCTTAAATAAATGGGTAGCTGATACACTAAATCAAGTTGTTCATTCCCATTAGCATTTTATTTCCGAGGTAATTCAAGTTCATAGTTTCAAACAAAGTCCGGCTTCCAACCAAGCGCTTGAGATGGACTGGGCAAAGCCGTGCCGCTTTTCGAAAGACAGTATTTGACCGATAGTTTTTACGTTTATCATAGTTTTTCGGTTATCGTTGCCCAGCCACTCAGCTCTACGTTAGGTGTTGACGAAACACACAGGGAGGTTCGTATGAACATTTTACTCAAAAAGGGTGACGTATTTTTGACTCGAGGTGATGGGTTCATAAGTCGAGCAATTCGCTTCTTTACTCGTGAGATCGGTGAAAAGCGAACCAAAGTCAATCATGTTGGCCTCGTTGTTCAGAGCGGTAACCTTGAGAGCGCTATTGTAGTCGAGGCATTAACCAGGGTTAAGCGTCACAAACTCTGGTCTCAATACTGCCCCCCTAAGAAAGATTTAGTGGCTGTCTACCGTGCTATTAATCTTACTCAGGAGGAAGTAGATAAGATCGTTGCTGAGGCGGAAAGCCAAGTCGGCAAGGAGTATGGCTATTTGAAAATAGTCGCCCATTTGATGGACTGGTCGCTATTGGGCGCTTACATGTTCAGACGCATGGTTCCAGATGGTAAGTACCCAATCTGCTCTTGGTTGGTAGCGCATTCATTCAGCAAAGCCGGCAAGCACTTTGGAGTTGAACCTGGAGCAGGGACACCAGATGACATTTGGGACTTCGTGGTAGAGCGCAAACCGAGCAAATATGAACAGATTCATCCCTTGAAGCTGTTGGCACAGGAATAGAAATTGTATTCGTAGAACATCTTAATACGAAGTTGATAAATCGACACCTAACATATCACTGGAGCTAACGGAAGAAGGTCGTGCAGCTTCGGGCAGGCCGGAGTCATGCATAGGCCAAGCGCCGTAGCTCACTTCAGACGTTCGGGTAAAATATGGAAAACTCGTTGAGATGAAGATTTGCACCTATACAGTCAAAACCGATAAGGGTTTTGCTCCAAATCCATTCTATAGATATTGCACGCTTACCGCTTGCACACCAAATCATATGAATGCCAGGCTTAATAGTGGTGACTACATTGCTGGTTTTTTTACCGATCAAATAGAACCATATCTGCTCTATTGGATGAGAGTCGATGAGGTTTTAGATTATGACACATATTTCCGAGAACCGCGATACCAGAAGAAAAAGCCAAATCTTCAAGGAACTTGGATATCACGATGCGGTGACAATATTTACTATCGAGATAAACATGGCAAATGGAAACAGGCCCCGACTTTTTATCATAAAGGCATTGTAGCCCTGAAAAAAGATACACGAAATGCGATTGTATACACCGGACGTCGCTATTCTTATTCTGGTGAGAAAGCATATATTCCCGCTAACCGACTGCCTGAAAAGTTTCGTACATCGTTTAAAGGAGGCAGAGGAATAAAATATATCAGAGAATCAAACCCTAATTTCGATGACTTTTTGTTCTGGCTCCACTCAAAACCTTTGGGAAGGCAGGGGAACCCAAGGGATAGAGAAAGAAGCAAGGATTGTATCTAAGCTTGAGCAATATTGCTTTCAAACGATCCGAACAAATCACTTGAGCTAACGGGAAACGCTGGTTCGCTCACGTATAAGCATGAGTAAGGCATAGGCCGAGCGCCGTAGCTCAGTTCAGACGTTCGGCGGGATGGCGTGACCCAAGTCCCTGCCGGTAACTCAAATGGGCGGAACAAGAGGGATGGCCATCGGCTATTTTGGAGTTGGGACATTTAAATCATATTAGCGCAACCAACATAGTAGATGTCAATGTGCATAACTTTTAGAGGGGAGATCAATAATGAATAAAGAAGAAGCTGAACGGGAAAAGGAAATAAGTGAAAAGTATGATGGAATACCACATATTATTTTGAAGATTCATGAATTGGACTTCTATAAGGTTGTGCCGTTACGCGAATATGAAGTTCATCTTGAGGAATACAAGTCTAAAGGTTATATTCGTGCGTAATTTTTATTCTTAAGCGGGGGAGAAAATAAGATTATAGGATCTCCCCTATCTTTTCATAATCAAGTCGCAGAAACAAACGGTTAAAAAAGGTTTGCCAACCCCTTAACCGTAGCGTTCGGCAATAAAATGAATACTAACCAACAAAGTAATATTGAACAGGCTATTGATGATCTGTGCGAAAATCTCGTCTGGTCATGGGCATATTATCATTCCCTTAAAGGGCTACAATCAGTCGCAAAATCATCACCTATTTCCCTTGACGCTTATCCTCAATTAACCTCATGTCTTTATCATGGATTTTTCGATGTATTATTCATTAAAATGCACAACCATATTGATTCTTCAAAAGAAGCCTGCGGGTTCCCCAAATTATTTAAACTCCTCCGTAAATATTTCTCAGACGATGCTGAACTTATGGAGCAGATTAGAACTGATGAGCAACGCTTTAAAACTGAGGTAGATGTAGAAACGGTTAAAAACTGGAGGCATGAAATTTCAGCTCACCTCACTCAAAGCTATCGGAACGATGCCTTTTATACGACGTGGCGCCTGCATTTATCAGACATAGAGAACTTGCTAAAATTATTCGAAGAGGTAGTGGAGCATTATTCAGTTAGGTTGTTGAATCGATTTAATGATACACGGAAACCATCGGCAGAAATAATTCGAGAAATCGAACAACTATTAACGAATGCCGAACCTTCAAATTCAGCGGACCCAAAGGGCCGGGCCGCTGATTAAATCGTTAGGGCCTTTGAAAAGAGAGATTAATTGATGAATGTTGTATTGGATAAAAGTTACCTTCAGGGTTCCTCCAAGAATAAAATCCACCAGATGTGTTCACAACATCAACTCATTATGCCTGAGGTGCTCTTTTTAGAAATTCTAACAACAAAAACCGAGAACATGGTTAAATGCTTTAAGAAATTTCCTGCGATTGAAAGCCCTGTAGCTTTGATTCCAAATGTAGGGTCTTTGATCCGCTATGAAACTGAAAAAAATCGACCATGCTCACCGATTGAAACGCAATTCCTTAATATCCGTTACGTATTTAATGAGCGTTTATCCAAGAATCAGTTTGATTTCACGGAGGAACAGAAAGAGTCTTTAAAAGAATGGGAAATATCGGCAAATGAGGGGGCCGAAGGTCTTATAGAAAAAGCAATTGTAACTGATGGATGGTTTCCCAGATTAAGTGGCTATATACCAGGACAGTCGCCAAATCCTATTAGCGATGCGATGGATATGGTAGCAACGGATATTGATTTCGTTAGAAAAATATATAGCCAGTTAAGAGATGAAATTCATGAGACTTACAAAGCGATTTGGCCCGAGCCACAAATAATTGACAAAAAATGGATTCTATTACGTTATCTTCAGATCCATTTATTGGCTGCTTTAGAATATATCAGGAGATACGGAAAAGAGTCTTCGTTTATGATTTCAAAGCGTTTAGAAAACGACTATTTAGATATCGATTATTGCATTATCGGAACTCTTTCCGATGGCTTAGCAACTCGTGATACGACAATGGCAAAATTTTACAATTTGGTCTGTCCCGAAAAAGCTCTAATATCGTAGCGTTTAAATTACCATAAATTTTGCCCTAACATGGCAGTGCATTGGACAGCCAGGGCCGGGGCTCTTTGTGGGTATTTTATATGATCGACCTTTTTTCATTCTGAATATTTCAGTGGAAGCCCTGGCTGCCACTGACCGCCGGCGTTATACAAAGAAACAAAATGACTAATTATTTAAAGACCCAGTTCTTTTTATTCCTAAAAGAATATATACCAAATAAAATATCATACTTGATAGCAGCGGTATGTGTATCCCTATCACTATCCATTTTTGCATTACCTCAGAAGGTCTTAAAACTATTATCGTTATCGCAAACACCGCAATCAGAATTGTTGCTAAAATGGCTGGCGCCGCCATGGATAATGTTTCTTGGGCTTCTGTTGGTATATATTTTAAGTCTTCGTTTTTATCGTTCATCTAAAAACCTCAAATCTTGGATTTTTGATCAAAAAATTACGTTAACTATTGGTGAATATTTTGACATCAAAACAGAACGTGATCATCCACTACGTATTGAGTTAAGGAAAATCTCCAAAGAACAAATACCTCCTCCGTATATTTGCATACCAAATTCAAAAGAAAATGATATAAAAACAGAGACAGAATCAAGAATTGGGGTCAAACCTTGACTATTTCATTTAGTTTTTTATAAATCCTCTTGATTCTACAGAGGAAAAGATTATAGTATTTGGGAACCAATTCACTTGGACTTTC
>DAOUSD010000242.1 GCA_030627405.1 Deltaproteobacteria bacterium | reverse complement strand
AGCCTTTAGCTAAAAGCTAACCGCTAATGGCTAATGGCTAAAAGCTTTTTCACAAATCTTCACATCGGTAAATAAGCTGAAACTATTGCCGGCATTAAAAAAAATACTTTTTGGACAGGCACTAATTATTACCTCAGAAAAATTTATCAGAATACTTGACTATCATTATTAATTAGTATAAGGACATCCCTGATTTGTAAAATAAATCAGGTTTGATTTTATAACCGTTAATTAATTTTTTAAGAAAGGAGACTTTTTCAAATGGCTTTTAAACCTACTATCGACTTGGATAAATGTGAAGGTTGTGAAGAATGTGTGGAAAACTGCCCTTCTGACGTTCTGGAAATGAAGGATGGCAAGGCATTCGTAGCTAATGAGGATGAATGTCTTGGCTGTGAAACATGCATCGAAGTTTGTGAACAAGGTGCTATCACCGTTGAAGAGCTTTAATTAATTTGCACTTTTTTCATTTTTCTATCAATTAGTAAGGTGGGCCGCAAGCCCACCTTTTAATTTTCTGAAAAACAATCAAAACCATTTCTTTACAGAAGCATAAATCTCCGCCAAAAACATCCGATCGTTAGTATTAAAGATACAGCGACCCTCGAACTTTTACAGGTTTCAAAAGCACTTTTGCCGGATATTTTATCAAATCCTAATCTAAAACAGATAACAGAGTGGACTTCTTTTCAGTTCGACAATAATAGCAATCTGCCTGAATTATCTTCCTTATTGTCCCGGTAAAAGGTTATGAAAGAAGATTAAATTATCCATCATTTTATTTTCCAGACAAAGTTTGGTTATTCTGCAATTTTTTATAAAAAAAGTCCGTTTTTACTAACAAAAATAGTACTCCCTGAAATAAATAATAAAAAACTTCCTGCATTCACTGATAAAAACAAACAACAAGATTACAATCCGCATAAAAAAGCTATTATTATATCAAAATCAATAATAGATTATTTTAATGGGACGTCTGTTCATATGCTCAGGCCTTCATGGGAATGGCTTGATGCAGGCGGACTTACCGAGTTGCAAAAATCAGTATATTCAGCCACGGCAAAAATTCCATATGGAAAACTGAGTTCATACAAAAAAATCGCTGAAGTCATTAACAGGCCCAATGCCTATCGTTTCGTAGGCACTACACTTGCCAAAAACCCCTTTCCGATCCTTATACCATGCCACAGAGTAATCCGAAGCAATAATACAATCGGCCAGTTCGCCGGAGGAAAAAATCTGAAAATAAAAATGATAGAACTCGAAAGAAATACCGTTCAAAAATTTCATTTCAAACCACTATCGAGCAATCATCATCAATGAAATGTACTATTCATCAGGGATGAAATTGGCTCTATCGTTAGTTTAAAACCAAGGGAATTCAATATAATATCCAATGTTTTTAATCTTGGATTGCCGCTCTTCGACAAGGTCCTGTATAAACTTAGAAGACAGGGGGACGCCCATGAAAAAATGCGTTGCATAACATATTAGAGTGTACTATGTGACTATTTATGCTCAGAAAAGCAAGAATTGACGCGCCAGGAGCATTGCATCATATTATATGTCGAGGGATTGAACGAAGGCGGATATTTTATAACAATGCCGACAGAAATGATTTTGTCAAGCGGCTCAGCGTCATTTTATCAGACACGTCGACACCATGCTATGCCTGAGCATTGATTGTCCATCAAAACATAAACATAAATTTCAACCTCAAACCTTTCTGACATATCTGCCAGGATGTATAAAAAATCCTGTCGATCCTCATCACTGTGAAATATGTTGCTCTGATTATTTCCTCGTGAAAGAATATGACAATATACCCCTTCAAATTCTATTCTCAGTTGTCGCGCCATACACTAAAATTTAAATTTATAAAGTCTATTTTGAGTTATAAAGTTTTATTATAATAATCAAGGTTTGACCCCAAATTTTTCTTGGTCGTACTGTGCGCCGCATGTTGGATCAAATAAAAGCTTTGCCGGCATAAACCAGCCTTCGTATTTATATTCGTTTCTGCTTGAAAAATTTCCTTTTTGATCAAAATAGATTTTTTGAGGCAGCCTGTCCTTATATCTTTTTTGAGGTTTGTAATTGCCCGACCTGTCAACTTGAACCCAGGCATCAGGCAGTTGTTCAATATCTGTTTCAGGGTTCCATACATCTAAACCGGTAATAACATATCCTGATGTAATGTTTTCTTCGTCATCTAAAATCTCTCTAAATTCACGCGGCCTTAAAACTTCATTATTAAGGTCCTTGTCCACGCAGATAAATTCATGGCCTGAAATCCTGGAAAATACTGCCGGAAATAATGGAATTCTGTTGTCACCACGGCCCTTATGGCTTGCAGGATCAAGGCTTATAATCCGGTCATCATCATTATCCAGGGATACATATACAGTGCCGGTTTGGGATATTAGTTGATGAACTTTATATGGCAGGTAGGTATATCTTTTATCTTTAAGATTTTCATTTACATTTGATATCCACCTTAAAAACTTTTTCAACTGTGATTCACAAAGGCTTTTATCAAGGCCGGTATCTTCAGCAAGTTTATATGCAATCTGAGAGAACTGCATGGGCTTATGCCTTACGAGCATACCGCTGTTTTCATCAAGAGCAATTCTGTTTTCAAGCCAGGCGCTTAAAGGGGATTTTATTAATTTTTCTTCAGAGTTTTCAGGATCGATTTCAGATCGCAAAGCTTTTGTTAAAGCTTCATTATCCGGCGAGTTACCATCACAATCAAAACATCTGGCCAGAGATTCATTTATGATCTGCTCTTCTGAAAACATAGCGCCGAACATCTTAGACGCGACCTCAGCCACTTTTCTTTTCTGTTCGGAAATTGTGCCTTCAGAAACCATGGTGGCTGAAGTGCCTATACATGATATGTCATGAGTCGCCTGCGCTTTGATTCTTCTGATTAAAATAGCTACATCTGATCCCTGCCTGCCTCTGTAAGTATGAAGTTCATCAAATACAAGGTATTTCAGGTTTTCAAATATTGAATTACGGATAATATCTTCTTTTGATCTTGTCAGGATCAACTCCAGCATCATATAATTTGTAAGGATAATATCCGGGAGTTCGCTCTTTATGCTCTTTCTTTCTTCCTCATCTTCCTGGCCGGTGTATTTAGCAAATGTTATTGGGAAATCCTTGCCGGTTGTATTTTTATAGCTGTCTCTATATTCCTTTATCCCCTTAAACTGAGAATTAATCAAAGCGTTCATAGGATAAACAATAACCGCCTTGATGCCGGCGCCGGTTTTATTCTTTAAGAGATAATCAAAGATTGTGCCTAAAAATGTTAATGATTTGCCGGAGCCGGTACCTGAAGTAACGACAAAATCTAAACCGTTACATCCTTGTTTTATTGCTTCAACCTGATGTTTGAATAGATCATAATCCTTAAAAATTTTAGCTGTATCGGGATGCAGTATTCCTTTGTCGCAAAGGGACTGTGCTGATTCACCCTGCTCAAATGAAGGGTTAAACTGTATTAGAGGTTCTGGCCAGAACTTTCCCTGATTTATTTTGTTTTCTACTATCTCTCTAATTTTTTTATCTTTAATGTTTATAAAGCTGCTGACAAAATGCTTGTAGTCATCCATTATTTTTTTATGGATATTAAATATATCTATGGATTCCTGCATGTTTGTTGTTCCTTAATTAATTGATATACAGTTTGCTTATTCAGACATTATTTCCAGTCAAAAGATTCAATGATCTTGTTAGCAGAATCGAGGTTACTTACAAAAAAGGCATCGCTTTATTTATTCACAATCGATTTAATATGCGGATTTAACAAATTAATCAAGTCATGATGTATTCATAATTTGAGAATTGCTATAGAACATAAGTAATATTCTATCAAACTGATGATTGGCATTGAAAATTCTTGGGGGCTTATCAAAATTCATCTTGAACTTTTTCAAGTATGTGATAAATTTCAACCTGTGCGGTTAGCCTTAGCGGTTAGCCGTTAGCATTAAAAAGGAGTGGAAATGAGAGATTTTAGAGAACTTAATCAACAGGTCAATGAGGTAAAGAGGATGTTGAACAGTTT
>DAOUSD010000236.1 GCA_030627405.1 Deltaproteobacteria bacterium | reverse complement strand
TTTGCAAGCATAACAGAAGCTTTGCTTTCAGCTCTGTCCGAATAATAATAGACTGAAGAACAGACTATTATTATAGCAAAAATCACTCCCAGTACAGATAATGTTGGAACTTTATATTTTGTTAAAAACCCAAGAAATTTTGCTGTGAAAGAGATAAATTTATCAGGTTCTTCAAGCTGTCTTTTCCGTGATCGACTTATGCGTTTTTTCACTACAATTCCTCCTTTATTATGATTTTAGTTTACCAGATTAAAGACTTGTGAATCCATCCCTTATCCTCATCAGCATGCTGAACATGAATCCAGTTGCCTTTGCGCTTTAAGATTTTAAATGGAATTCCTTTTTCAGTTGCAAATAAAATTTTATATTTTGTGCCTGGGCCTGATCGTACGTTACAGTTTTCTTTATTTGTAATAACTGACGGTATTTTATGGACAAGAGACTTGTGAATCCATCCTTTGTCTCCCTCAAAATCACGAAAATGATACCACTTGCCGGATTTTTTCAGAACAAGAACCGGATGATATTTTGCGACCTGCCACAATACATCGTATTTGGTTCCAGGTCCGGAACGTATGTTGGCTATAGAGGACGCAACAGACAGGCGTTCAGCCAGGGCAGCACTGCTGAATATAATTAACAGAACTATTGAAATAGAAGCAATAGAAAAAGCTTTAATCAGGATAGAATTTCTACGTCGCATATTCCTTCAAGATCCTTTTTAAATTTAAATGCATCTTTTTTTGATCCAACAATTGAATCAAAATGCATGGGGATTGCAATCTCAGGGTTCAGGCGTTTTGCTGCCTCAACAGCCTCTTCAGCGGTCATTACATAAGTGCCTGAAACCGGCAGCAAGGCAATATCGGCTTCAAACTTGTCCATTTCAGGGATAAGGTCTGTATCTCCTGCATGATAAATCCGGACTCCATCAACAGTTATAATGAAGCCTAACCATCCATTGGTTTTTGGATGAAAAGCCTTGTTAGTATTGTAGGCTTCGACCGCTTGGATATCAATTCCAGAGACATTTATTTTGTTTCCTGGTTTTACAACTCTGACATCGCCTGAAAGTTTTTTGGCTGATTCCGCTTCAGTAACGATTACAGTGTCTGGTTTCATTATTTTATCAATATCTTCAATTGAACAATGATCATGGTGAGAATGAGTGATCAGGATTATATCTGCCGGCACGATTTCCTTTATCTGAAATGGATCAATGACAATTATAGTGTCATGCGCAGTTATTGCGAATCCGGAATGTCCAAGCCATTTAATATTTTTCAGCATGTTGTGTGGCATGTCTGTCCCCCCAACAGTTCACGCTTCACAGTTCACGGTTTACAATGAATAGTTTTGTTTTGATCAACCGTGAACCGTAAACCGTTTCTATTATACATTATAAAACAAAAGTGCAGGCAATTCAACACAGGTTAGTTTGTTGCCGTAAACAGCACCGGTATCGATTCCTATTTTGTTGGGCTCTACCAACGGTTCCTTATAAGGCGTATGCCCAAAAACAACTATTTTCCCAAAATCAAAATCCGAGTGTACGAAATCTTTACGTATCCAGAGAAAATCCGCAGGATCCTGCATTTCAAACGGGATATTTTCTCTAAGACCGGCGTGCACAAATATAAAATCATCAGTTTGATAATAAAGAGATAGCGATTCAAAAAAATCAAGGTGTTCTTGAGGTATCGGAGGGGAACAAGTCGTCCGGCTTCTTTTCATGTAGCTTTCCAATGTCCGCTGTCCTCCATTTATTAGATAGGTAAACCTGTCTTTTCCTGAGAGATATTTTTCAAGCATCTCCTCGTGGTTTCCTTTTAAAAATACAGTTTTTTGAAAATGCTTTTTTAAATCAATCAGATATTCAACAACATCAAAAGAATCGGGACCCCTGTCAATATAATCTCCCAAGAATAACAGGATATCATTATTGCGATCTATCTTAATTTTATCCATAAGTGCACACAGCTTATCAAAACATCCATGGATGTCCCCTATGGCAAATATTTTTTCCATCAACTTACTACGTTAAACCTAAAATCTTTCCACCCTGATAAACACAAAAGGCTGCCGTCCAGGCTAAAGAAGTGCTGTAGACTATGCTGAACAAAGTCCATTTCAGGGAACCGGTTTCCTTGCGTATTGCTGCTATTGTTGCGACACACGGAAGATATAACAATACAAAGATCATGAATGAAAGTGCGGAAAGAGACGTCATTTCAGAAGATAAAAGTGCGTTCTTGAGAGCATCCGGCTCATCTGCCTCTTCGGTAGCATAGAGTATTCCGAGTGTGCTTACTACGATTTCTTTTGCAACAAAACCGGTAAGAAGCGCCACACTGCCACGCCAGTCTATACCAATGGGAGCAAATACAGGGGCTATGGTTTTTCCAATACGGCCCATGAAAGATTTTTCAGCTTTTTCGGCTTGTTCAGCCAGTTTAAGTTTTGTAATTTCGGCTTTTTTTTGTTTTTCCGTAAAAGACGCATCGATCTTGTTTATTTCTTCATTATAATCCATTGAATAGTTTATATTGCGTGGAAAAGCTGTGAGCATCCATACAATAACCGAGCCAACAAGAATAATACCCCCCATTTTTTTCAGGAACATCTTGCTCCTGTCCCACATATGGACAATAAGGCTTTTTATCATTGGAACCCTGTATGGAGGCAGCTCCATCACAAATGGAGCGTCAGCGCCTTTAAATAGCGTGGAACGAAATAATCGTCCGGTTATAATTGAGAAAATAATGCCGGCAATATAGATTGAAAATATTACAGTTCCTGCTTTAGCACTGAAAAAGGTGCCGGCAAGCAAAATATATATTGGCAGTTTGGCTGAACAAGACATAAATGGAGTTATTAGTATAGTAAGGATTCTGTCTTTATTGCTCTCAAGAGTGCGCGTTGCCATGATTGCCGGGACACTACAGCCGAATCCCATGAGCATTGGTATAAAGGATTTGCCGTGCAGCCCTATAAGATGCATTATCTTATCCATCAGAAAGGCCGCTCTTGCCATATAGCCTGTATCTTCAAAAATTGCGATAAACAAGAAAAGTATCAGAATATTTGGAAGAAAAATTATAACGCTTCCAACACCTGCTATTATTCCGTTTAAGAGAAGATCTTTAAAAAGACTATCAGGAAGAGAGGATTCTAAGATTGTCGACAACCAGTTGACTCCGTTGTCTAACCATTCCATTGGATAGGACCCGACAGCAAAAGTCGTCTGGAACATAATCCATATAAAAAGTATAAAGATAGGGAGCCCGACAAATCTGTTCGTAAGGAGGAGGTCAATATTTCTTGAAGTGTCTACGCGCTGTTTTGTTGATTTTGTTACAACCTCCTTTATGATTCCGGCGATAAATCCATATCGCTCATCTGTCATTACTATTTCAGGATCGTCATCAAAACGGTTCAAAAGATGCTTGCGATGCGTCTCAACTTCCCGAAAAATTTCCAGGCTTTTGTTTCCGGTTTTTTGACGAATGTGTTTTCTAACGATTTTGTCATTTTCGAGAAGCTTTATAGTTGTCCATCTTATATTATAAGGAAAATTTTGTTCTATGCGTTCTTCGATGAAGCTTTGAAGTTTTGAGATGGAATTTTCAATATCGTTGCTGTATTTGACCTTGCGTTTTTGGGAGATCTTTGATTTTGACCCGGCCAATTTTATGGCCGCTTTCAGCAAGCCGTCAATGCCTGTATTTTTGTTTCCTATTGTGAAGACTACCGGGACATCTAGAAGCTCAGACAGCTTGTTGGCATCAATTTTGGTTCCTCGTGAAGTTGCAAGGTCGGCCATATTCAGAGCAAATAAGACTTTGCAGTCAAGTTCTCTTAACTGCGTAGCGAGGTAAAGGCTGCGCTCAAGGTTGGATGCGTCAATTATATCGATAACAACATCCGGGGACTCTTCAATAACAAAATCCCGTGCAACAATTTCTTCTATGGAAAAAGGGGTTAAACTGTAAGTTCCGGGAAGATCGATAATTTTAAGATCAAGCCCGTATTTACTTACAGAACCTTCTTTCTTTTCAACCGTAACACCCGGCCAGTTCCCTACCTTTTGTCTTGTTCCGGTAATGTTGTTGAATA
>DAOUSD010000050.1 GCA_030627405.1 Deltaproteobacteria bacterium | reverse complement strand
GATTATCAGGAATACGGTTACGTATGATATGATTTTATAACTTACCTGAAAACATTGTATCAAGGTAGAATTTTGTAATTTTATCCATATTTTCAAACGAGTGATCTTTTTGTTCATTTTTTGATGCTATTTCGTTTCTGATGCCGGAAGCTAATTTTTTCCCCAGCTCCACACCAAACTGGTCAAAAGGATTTGTGCCCCATATAAAAGCCTCAAAAACAGTTTTTGCCTCATAAAACGACAAAAGACGGCCAACACTTTCAGGTGAAAGATCTTTTATAAGTATGGTGGAAGAGGGCCTGTTGCCCGGAAAGTATTTTGCTTTATTCTTATCTTCTTTCCCTAAAGCAAGTGCTGTTGGCTGTGAGATCAGATTTGCCCATAATTCCTGATGATTTGTAACACCTTTTGATTTGTAATCATACTGATTATACTGAGGTTTGATCACTCCTATAAACTCAATGGGAAAGGGACGTCCCTGATGCGCCAGTTGGAAAAAAGAATGTTGGGCATTTGTGCCGGGCTCTCCAAAAATAATAGTACCTGCGGGTTCATCCAGGGAATGTCCTTCCTGCGTTACTGATTTGCCGTTACTTTCCATGCTGAGCTGCTGAACATGGGGCGCCAGCTTTTGCAGAGGAAATGCGTATGGAATTATTGCCTGAGTTTGATATCCCAGAAGATTATTGTTCCATATTGAAATAAGAGCGGCAATTAGAGGCATATTTTTTTCGCATGGAGAATTTTTTGCGTGAATATCCATCTCTTCTGCGCCTTTTAAAAATCGCTCAAACTTATCATAACCTAAGTACAGGCTAAGTGGTACACCGCCAACCGCAGAAGTGACACTGTATCTGCCTCCTATAAAATCGAACATGTGAAATGAAGCCAGAACAGGATTTGCAGGATCATCTCCGGGACTTCCTTTGCTGGTAACGGTTACAAGGTGCTTTGAAGGATCGAGGCCTTTTTCTTTCATAAATGAAATGGCGAGATTTGTATTGGCCATGGTTTCAGCAGTTGTATAGCTTTTTGAAACAACTATCCACAAGGTAGATTCCGGCTCTATTCCGGATACTATATTTCCAAAATTATGGATATCTACATTTGACAAAAAATGTATTTCAATATTTTTATCCGCAAAGGCTTCCAAAGCACAAGAAACAAACTTCGTGCCCAGATACGATCCTCCTATACCGATTACAACAACATGTTTAAAAGATCTGCCGGTTGATCCGGTTATCTTTCCATTATGAACTTTTGAAGCAAACTCCCTGATATTCTCTCTTGTTTTGATTATCTCTGGCATTACATCCTTTTCATCTATAAAAATAGAATTGCCTGAGAAATTTCTTGAAGCAGTATGAAGAGCAGCTCTGTTTTCAGAAATATTTGTCTTTTCACCATTCATCATTGAAATAAACTGCTCTTTTAGTTTTCTTGCTTTTGCCAGTTCAAAAAGCAGACTCATGGCCTTTTCATCTACTCTTTGACGGGAAAAATCATAGAAGATATGCTTGTGTTTTAAGGAGAATTTGTCGAGCCGGTCATTCTTTTTGATGAGATATTTTAAGTGCTTCTCGGGGCGGCTAAAGTTTTCAGCATGTTGCTTCAGACTCTTCCATGCGGGAATGCTGCTTAGATTTTGAGCTGTTTGACTTGATGAAAATTTCATAATGTCTTTAAATGTCTCTTAACGGCATGATGCTGATAATGATTATCAAATGCTTTTTGTGCAAGACCTTACTTCAGATAAAATTGTTTGTATTTTATCCAGGGCAGGGCAACCATCAATACATTTAGGGAAATTTTTCCTTTTGTTACATTCTTTACATGGGCTTTTTATTAAATAACCTACTTCAAAGTCGAACTTGTATGTGTAAACAGTCTTTTTACCCATATGTATAATTTCCAAATCTTTTGAGCATGTTTCGGCCGGAGGTAAAGTTGTAATATTATAATTTATGTTTATCATAACATTTTAACTATAAAAAGGTAAAGTCATAATTAGACGGACTAATTCCGTATCAAAATTAATTTATAGGTATAAAAGTTCACCACGGAACGACACGGAGTTTCACTGAAAATTGTAAGGAATGAGTAAGTTGCCGGGGTGGTGAAAAATCGAGTGATTCGTAATGTTGAGAAGGGTATTTTAATAATTCAGTGTAATTCCGTGAAAATCCGTGGTAAACTATTACATTTGTAGTTTTTCGAAAAAAACAATTAAGGGGATAAAAAAGATGAATATAATAAAAGCATATTCTTTTCGTTCATTTGTAATAATAATGTTTTTTATGGCTTTTATGTGCCTGCTGGTCGATTCGACCTTTTATGTTATATCAAATGCTGAAGTAGTTTTATCCGGGCATAAAAATTTAATTGATCTGGTTGTTATGCTACAAGAAAAATTTAGATTATATTATGTGCCGATGTCGGCAGGGATATTCGGTTTGGTTGGTGTCCTGCTCTGGGTTTGCATGAGGTTTGTATTTGTAAATTTGTTAAAAACATCTGATAAAGCAATCGTAGATAAAAAAGATGATACAAAAGTTAAAGGTTTCCTGGACAAGAAAGAAAAGAAAAATAATGACAGGCGATTGTTTTTACATTTGCTTTCTGTTTTTCAACGAGAAGGACGTCTAATGGATTTTTTCTCCGAAGATCTTAATCATTATGATGATTCACAGATAGGCGCTGCTGTTCGAAGTATTCACGAAAGCTGTAAGAAAGTTGTTGATAGAGCCATATCTCCGGAAAGTGTAATCGGCGAAAAGGAAGGCGACCAGATAACAATCCAGCATGATTTTGATCCATCTGCCATAAAGCTAACAGGCAATGTTACGGGTGAGCCGCCTTTTAAAGGTATCGTTCGCCACAGAGGCTGGAAGGCTAAGAGATTAGAAATGCCGACTTTGTCGAGCAGTCAGGAGCCTGCTATAATTGCTCCTGCAGAAGTCGAAATATTATAGGCAGTGGTCAGAAGTCGAAGGTCAGAGAGGATAGAGGAACTGATGATCCGGAGAAGCGGTGAAACGGCGAACCGGTGAATAAAGGACAGTTTACCGTTTCACCGTTTCTCCGCTTCACTCTTTCCTATTTCCTTTTCGGAACGAGCAACCAGGAACGAGTAACCAGTAACAGAGTAGCCAACCGTGAACCGTGAACCGTAAACCTGAGTATAGACTTTCAGATAATTAATTTCACAAGACCAGAAGGAGGAAGGCGTATTAGTTATACGTCGACGACTGATAACACAGTGAAATTATTTATCTGAAAGTTTATAGTTACAAAAAGGAGTTTTATATTGTCTGAACCGGTTTATATAATTGGGATAGATTTAGGCACGACTAATAGCGTTGCAGCTTATACTGAAGTTAATAGTACCAGGGGTGAAACTTCCGATATAAAGATACTTAAGATACCCCAGTTAACAGGTCCGGGAACAGTGGAGAAAAGAGAAATTCTGCCTTCTTTTATTCTTATGCACGAAAAAAACGATGATAGGGATGAGTCACTTAATCTGCCGTGGGATAATGAAGCTCATTATGTTGTTGGCGAGTATGCCAGAGATAGAGGCGCTGAAATCCCAGGCAGCCTGATTTCTTCATCCAAATCCTGGCTTTGCAACACAATGATTGACAGGAATAAGCCGGTTCTTCCATGGGGAGGTGAGAACAAAGAGCCGAAGCTGTCGCCGGTTGAGGCTTCAGCAGCCATATTGCGGCATATTAGCGACGCATGGAATAACATAATAGCCGGTGATGATGAAAAATTATTAATTCAAAATCAGGAAATATTTCTGACCGTTCCTGCTTCGTTTGATGCTGTTGCAAGAGAACTTACTGTAAAATCAGCAAGTCTTGCAGGGCTTCCGAAAGTAACTTTGCTTGAAGAGCCCCAGGCTGCATTTTATGCATGGATCGAATCTTCAGGTAATCAATGGAGAGATAGTATTAAAGAGGGAGACCTTGTCCTTGTTTGCGACATTGGTGGAGGCACAAGCGATTTCAGCCTGATCAACGTCTCTGATAATGATGGTGAACTTTTACTGGAAAGAATAGCTGTAGGCGATCATCTTCTTGTTGGAGGTGATAACATGGATCTGGCCCTTGCGTATTCCGTTTCAAGACAGATGGCTGAAAAAGGCACTAAACTCGATTCATGGCAGATGCGTGGTCTTTGGCACAGTTGCCGCAGAGCAAAGGAAAATGTATTATCTGATCCTGAAAAAAATAACTATCCCGTTACAATACTGGGCAGGGGCAGCAGTTTGATAGGTGGTACAATCAAGACAGAACTTTCAATGGATGAAGTGCAGCAGCTTATTCTGGATGGTTTTTTCCCAAAGTGTGAGATAACTGCTGAGCCAATAACAAATCAAAAGGCAGGCATAAGGGAGATCGGCCTTTCGTATGAGGCAGATCCCGCAATCACGCACCACCTTGCATCCTTTCTTGGCAGGCAGAAAATTGATGGTGAAAAATACAGGCTGCCGAATGCCATTCTTTTTAACGGCGGCGTCATGAAGGCTGATCCTGTAAAAGAACGCATAAAGGAAATATTATCATCATGGACAGAACAGAAAATATCGACATCTATAAAAGAGATTGATACAAAAGACTTTGATTTGTCTGTTGCAAGGGGAGCAGTTTATTATGGCCTGGCAAGGCGCGGAGAAGGGATACGCATTCGAAGCGGTCTTGGCCGATCATACTACATTGGTATTGCCGCATCAATGCCTGCGGTGCCGGGTATGCCTGCTCCAACAAGGGCGCTTTGTGTCGCACCTTTCGGTATGGAGGAAGGTACCAAAGCAAAACTTGAAAATCAGGAATTTATTATAGTGGTAGGTGAACCTGTAAAATTTGATTTTTTAGAATCATCATTAAGACCTGAAGATTCACTCGGTACGGTGGTTGATGACTGGGAAGATGAGATTAACGAAATTAATGAGATAGCAACAATTGAGACCACGCTGGATGGAGATTATGGCAGCGTTATTCCTGTAAACCTCGAAATAAATATAACAGAAGTCGGAACTCTTGAATTATGGTGTGTCGCCAGGGAAGATGAGCGAAGATGGAAGCTGGAGTTCAATGTTAGGGCTCGGTAAAAAATAACTTCACTTTTTGATGGGTCGATCCATCCCGCATGACTGCGTTGCTCGTTGGTTAAATAGCCCGCTATTCGCCCTCCTCGCGCCTTGCCATGCGGGCGCCTCAACCCCTGAAAATGTAAATTTATTTTTGAGCGAACCCTTAGGGAGAAAGAAAAACTTGGATCTTGAGAAACATTTCATAATAGGTATTGATTTAGGCACTACCAATTCTGCTGTATCATATGTGGATCTTCTGGCGGATGCAAAAAAGAAGTATAAAATAAAGATATTTAAAGTTCCGCAACTTACAGGTTTTGGAGAAGTTTCCAGGCTGCCGGTATTGCCGTCATTTCTCTATATTCCGGGAAAGTATGATATTTCAGAGGAGGCTGTATCACTTCCATGGACAAGCGATGAAAAAAACTTTGTCGGAGCTTTTGCAAGAGATCATGGAGCAAAAGTACCGGGCAGACTTGTATCATCTGCAAAAAGCTGGCTTTGCCACAGTAATGTGGATAGAAAAGCCCGGATTCTTCCATGGGGAGCAGGTGATGAGGTATTTAAAATTTCTCCTCTTGAGGCTACCGCATCATACCTGAAGCATATAAAAAAAGCGTGGAACAGTTCAAAAGGCGATGATGAGGATCTATATCTTGAAAACCAGATAATAATTATAACTGTGCCTGCCTCTTTTGATGAAGTTGCCCGCGATCTTACAGTTGAAGCTGCATCAATGGCTGGTTTAAGCAATGTAATTCTACTGGAAGAACCTCTTGCGGCTTTTTATAGCTGGTTGATTCGTCATGAGCATAATTGGAATAAATTTGTAAATCCGAATGAGCTTATTCTTGTCTGCGATGTCGGGGGCGGGACTACTGATTTTACATTGATAACTTTGAGAGAGGTTGAGGGAAGCCCCAGGTTTGAGAGGATAGCGGTTGGAGATCATTTAATCCTCGGAGGTGACAATGTTGATCTTGCACTTGCAAGCAATATAGAACGGCGTTTGTCCAAAAAAAAGATATCTTTAAGCGGGGACAGGTGGAGAACTCTATGCCATCAGTGCAGAAAGGCCAAGGAAAACATTTTAAACGAAGATGTGGAATCAGAAAAAATTACATTAATGGGGGAGGGCCGCAAGCTTATTGCGGGAACGCTTTCAGCAGAACTCGGGCGTAAAGAGATTGAGAAAACAGTGTTGGAAGGTTTTTTCCCGCTTGCTGATCCGAAAGACATAAAGAAAATAAATATCAGGGAAGGAATAACCGAATTCGGTCTTCCATATGAACAGGAGCCTGCCATAACAAGGCATCTGGGTTATTTCCTGGATAAACATAAAGAGGATGTTATAAAAGTATTAAACAGGCAAGATCATGCTCCTGATCTTATCCTCTTTAATGGCGGATCATTAAAACCCGCTGTTATTCAAGAAAGAATAAGAGCAGCCATACGTTACTGGTTTAAGAACAAATTAAAAGATGAACGTCCAACATCGAACGTCCAACTTCGAACGTCGAATAATGAAAAAAAATCTTATCTTTCTTCTGATTTTCCTCGAGTATTGGAAAATGCAGATCCTGATCTTTCTGTTGCGCTTGGTGCATCATACTACGGCCTTGTTAAGATTGGAAAGGGAGTGCGGGTTGGAAGTGGAAGTGCAAGAGCTTATTATCTGGGTGTTTCAAAAAAGGAGTCAGATACTATTGAAGGGTTGCCAAAAAAGACTGATAAAAAATTTGCTGTCTGTCTGGTAGAACGCGGGCTTGAGGAGGGCACAACTATTGAGCTGAAGGATAAAAAATTTGAGGTTCTTGCAAATCAGCCGGTTAGTTTTGATATTTACAGCTCAAGCTTTCGTTCAGGAGACAGATGCGGCGACCTTGTTGAGATAGACGATTCGCTGACTTGCCTTCCGCCCATACAAACAGTTGTTCAGTATGGAAAGAAGGGCGTTAAGACAAGGATTCCCGTTCAGATTGAATCAGATTATACTGAAATGGGTACACTTGCTCTCTGGTGCCGTTCTCTAATAAGCAATCATCGCTGGAAACTACAGTTTCAATTGCGGGATGCAGTAACACCTGTAGATATCACTGACAAAGAAATATTTGAAGACTCTATTGTGGATGAAGTTCGTTCATATGTTGGAAGTATCTTTTCGGACAGAACAGATAGCAGTGCGCTTAAAACTTTAGGTAAAGTTATAATGAAAAAAGTTGGAAGATCCAGGGAAAGATGGCCGCTTGGATTTATTAGGAGAATTTCCGACGAGCTGATTAAACTTGTTGAAACTCGCACTTTCGGGCCTGAACATGAAAGCAGGTGGCTTAATCTGACCGGATTTTGTATGAGGCCGGGATTTGGAGATGGTTTTGATGAGTTTCGGGTAAAGAGTTTATGGAAGATTCATAAGCATGGTACTATTCATTCAAAAAATGCACAGGTATGTTCTGAATGGTGGATATTGTGGAGAAGAGTGGCAGGGGGGCTTAGCGCAGGGCAGCAAAGACAGTTCCTTCAGGAACTTGCTCCCATTATAATGCCTAAGAAAGGAACAAAGAGCAGGATACCGCACCAAGAGCGTCTGGAAATCTGGATGGCGGTTGCGAATATGGAAAGGCTCCTGGTAAAAGACAAGATTCAATGGGGGCGTATGCTTCTTTCAGAGATTAAACCCAAAAAATGCAACCCCCAGTATTTATGGTCTCTTTCGCGAATAGGCGCTCGTGAACTTCTTTATGGCCCTGTTGACAGGATAATACCACCTGAAGAAATATCTTCATGGATTGAAGAAATACTGTCCAGGACATGGCGCAATCCAAAACCGGTTGGGATGGCAATCGCTCAGCTTGCCCGCAAAACCGGTGATCGAATGAGAGATCTTGATTCATCAATTATAGACATCATCATAGACTGGATGAATCAAAATGATATTTTAGGTACTCATATAAAATTTTTAGAAGATGTGGTCCCAATGGCAAAAAGTGAAGAAAATGCCATTTTCGGTGAAACTCTTCCGTCAGGACTGGTTCTTCACTAACTCGTATTTTTCATAAATAACTCCAAAATTGCGACCTGTGCGGGTAGCCATTAGCTGTTAGCGTTTAGCCGTTAGCATTAAAAAGGAGTGGAAATGAGAGATTTTAGAGAACTTAATCAACAGGTCAATGAGGTAAAAAGGATGTTGAACAGTTT
>DAOUSD010000033.1 GCA_030627405.1 Deltaproteobacteria bacterium | reverse complement strand
CTTTTGGATAAAACTGTTCAACATCCTCTTTACCTCATTGACCTGTTGATTAAGTTCTCTAAAATCTCTCATTTCCATCCCTTTTCAATGCTAACGGCTAAACGCTAATGGCTAACCGCACAGGTTGAATTATTTCAAAACTGTAAAACTAAAGGGCATCCACCCGTTTCCCCCCCTTACCAGCACATCCCTTTGTCTGCAAGTCCTTCAGCGATTTCGAGGTAGAATTTTTGTATCCGTTTTTCAAATGCCTTTCTTGTAAAATCGTTAGAACCCCCCCAAGGGTGCCACCAGCCAATCTCGTTGAGATGGTCGGCATCAATTTGTTTTACAAAGAATTCATCCCTCCATTTGGCAGATCTTAGTGACACCTGCCCATCATTTTCACCTTCTTCTTGGTAGATAATCGAATACGAGAACTTGAACGGAGGAAAAATACGATCATATGGGAGCGTACCGGCAAATGTTTGATAACGTGTTCTATTTTCACGTTCAAAGTCCCATGCCTTTTCATTGAACTTGTTGCAGTTTTCTCGAGTAAGGTCCTCAAAGCCCGTAATATTCAACCCCATTGTTCTTGCCGGCGGAATTAGAAAAGAGAGGTGTTGGATCCCCCAATCAGCAAAGGGTGTCCCGCAGTGGGGGGTGCTAATAGTGCTGAGAGAGGCTACTTTGTTATCCATTTTATAGTTATAGATCATATGGCGGGCATCAAGTCCACCCATGCTGTGAGCAATGACATGTACTTTTTCCCATTTTATGAAATTATCGGTAAGTGCCTCAATGCTGTTTTTAAGGTCCTCTGCCCGTTCCCCTACGCTTCCTGCCCATCGCACTCTGGAGTGAAACGCCTCAAATCCATGGTCAAGAAGGACGCTTCGGATTTTTCGAAAATAGTGAAAACGATCATCCCCTGTGTTATCCATATGGCCTAATATATTCAATACGTGATCGAAACTACAGATCCCATGGGCTAATATAATGGGGTATATGGTTTTTGCCATGGTTAATGGTACCCAAGATAATATGATTTCTATTGAGGGAGTTACGCCAACTTTACTTGAACGCTCCCTTATTTCCTCCGAATTCCGTCACTGTTTAAAACTCGATATGTCCTGATTCATCCCTGTTTTTCAAAAGTTCAACAGCTACAAATTCAATATTTTTCCCTTTTTCTGTATCAGGTAAGCCTCTTGCAGAAACAACACCGACCAACAGAGCACTACCACATAATGTGCTACAGCTCACGCCACTGTACAATATATGGCGCAGGCAACATGGTTTCATGTGTTTCTGCAAGAGGCTCAGGTGAGAATAATTCTTTTAATTTTGATAAAGCATCGTAGCTATCTGGTTCGGTTGCATAATAAAAATCCTGTACTATTTCGCTGAAATTCAATAAATTTTTCTCTTGCCGGCAGGCAGATATAAAGCGGTTAACCAGCTCTTCCAGGATGTTTCGGAATTCATGGAAAAAGGAAAGTTCGTTTAACAGATCGATATTAATGGGATTTTGATCGAGACCATGCAATAGAAGATCTTTAAGCCTTTGATTTGCTGCCTTGAAATATTTCCTGATCAAAGGATAATTTGGATGCTCTGAATCACGTTCCTCCAAGTAGGCATGTAGCGTCTTTTCAGATAATTCGTGCCCTCCATCAAAGTATGCCACCAAATATTCTTGACGATCATTTTGGGGAGTGGCTTTGTCTTCTTACAGTTTTTGGATATAATTATCCGGGTAGTTCCGAAAAATTTCGTTGACTTTATCAACAATCATTTCGTCTTTTATTTTTCGGTATTCATCAAGTGAGTTTTTATCCCTTAACGTTAAAACTAAAGAGCCCAAAATTTCCCCTGGCTTTTTCAGACAGTGTTGCCCCGCTTTTCCCTACTCGTTATAAGCTTTTAGAAAATCATCTCCGGATTTTCCAACTTGACTGAGGATCGTTCGTAGAGTTGAACTCTTAATGGTTCGATGGTTCGGCATGGTTAGCGGTGTCCGAGTTCCATCAGAATTTTGCCTTACCATTGCGATATGGTTCCCCTCGCGAACTATCATGAATCCAAGGCATTTAAACGTCTTGATAACTTAACGAATCGGCGCATCAAAATGTGAAGTTATTTTTGAGCGAGCCCTTAGAGAGCAAGGGCGAAATTCAGCGGACTTGGCCTATTCCAGAATCAAGGCCTTTCCCTTGATTTTTGTCAATCACATTGATGAGAATCTCCTTATAACTGCTGGTAAACTCAAGGCAAACTACCCGATTTCTTATGAGGATTCATTTGTTGCAACCTTGGCCAAAATCCACAGATGCTTTCTGCTTTCGGGAGACCCTGAGTTCAAAGTGCTTGAAAAAAAAGAGATAATTCAAGTCGAATGGCTGAGCTAATGGATTTGGCGTCCCTTCACATTTGCAGTTTTAGAACAATCACCTGTATATAAATTAACGCTATGTAATAAAAGCAATAAGATATTTAGGGCTGTAGTACTAAAGTGTTACAATTTTATCATAGCCGGGTTTGATATACATAATAAATATATTGTCAAAAGGCTTTTGATTGACTATTAATTATCGATTATTGCAGAATGACGTGAAAAATAATTAAAGGAGTAAACCAGTTGAAAGTTGTAATTGTCGGCGCAGGAGAGGTTGGCTTTCACGTAGCAAGCCGGCTTTCACATGAAAATAAAGACGTTGTGGTGATTGATAAGGATAGTAACGCTATTCGTCGTATTTCCGATAATATAGACGTTCAGGTTATACTGGGATCCGGCAGCAGTCCAGTATCACTTGAAGATGCGGGAATAAAAGAAGCAGAAATACTTCTTGCTGTAACAAACAGCGACGAAACAAACCTGGTGGCATGCCTAGTGGCAAACATTATTTCGCCATATACAAAAAAACTGGCGCGCATACGAAATGCGGACTATGATAAATACCATGCCATTTTTCGAGATCATGCACCTCACATAGACACTTTAATCAATCCGGAAATCGAGGTTGTGAAAACAATCGACAGGCTCATGAACATGCCCGGTGCGGTTGATGTTGGAAAGTTTGCAAAGGGCCGTGTCAAATTTATAGGTATAAATTTAGACAAGGGAGCGCGGCTGGCAGGTTTACGCCTTGATGAAATTCCTGCACTTCTTGGCAAACAGGGCCCTCTTATTGCCGCGATTATAAGGGATGAAGAACTTATAATCCCAAGCGGTGATGACAGGCTTATGCCTGGAGATCTGGTATATTTTATCAGTGAAGAGGACAAGATCATGGATACCCTTACGATATTCGATAAACATGCAGAGCCCGTTAAAAGGGTTTTGATTGTTGGAGGAGGTCGAATAGGATCAAGGCTGGCCGTTTTGCTTGATGATAAGCCTATCTATACAAAAATAATCGAAAAAGATCCTGATATATGCGCCAAACTTGCAGAAAAGCTGAACAAGGTCGTAGTGCTTCACGGAGACGGTTCTGATCAAGAGCTGCTTAATGAAGAAAATGTTCAGGAAATGGATTTTGTCATTACGCTTACAAATGATGAAGAAATAAATATTTTAGGTTCTTTGCTCGCCAAAAGGATGGGAGCACGAAAAACAATAACAAAAATCAGTAAATTCAGCTATTTTTCGCTTATGTCAATGATCGGAATCGAGCAGGTAGTCAGCCCGCGGCTTTCCGCTATAAATACAATTTTGCAGCACATAAGACGCGGCAAGGTGCTTTCGTCCATATCAATTAAAGGAGAGCAAGCCGAATTCATGGAGGCAGTTGCTCTTGAAACTTCAGAAATCGTAGGAAAACCTCTAAAAAACATATCATTTCCAAAGGGAGCACTTGTAACAACTATAATTCGAAATGATAATGTAATTATTCCTTCCGGCGACAGTATTATTGAACCTGATGACAAAATCATAATATTTGCTACAAGGCAGGCCATACCAAAAATCGAAAAAATCCTTACAGTAAAACTGGAGTATTTCTAAATGCGCTGGCGTTATATCCTGAATGTCGTTGGGATATTAACTCTTTTTTTTGGCCTCACCATGTTATTTCCCATAGCAGTTGGTCTTTATTATAAGGATCAAAGCGTTATTCCTTTCTTAAAGTCCATCGGCATTACGACCTTTGCAGGCCTGCTGCTACACTTGTGTTTCAGAGGCTCAAGAGTAGAGACAATAACTCAGCGCGAAGGGATGGCGATCGTATCCATCGGCTGGACAACTATTGGAATTTTCGGTGCACTTCCGTTTTATCTGGCAGGTGGTGAATTTATAACTTTTGTGGATGCATTTTTCGAATCAGTGTCAGGGGTCACAACCACTGGAGCATCTGTATTAACAAATATTGAAGCCCTGTCAAAAGGCCTTCTTTTCTGGCGCAGCTTTATTCAATGGCTGGGAGGAATGGGAATAATAGTATTATCTATTGCCATATTACCCTTTTTAGGCGTTGGAGGCATGCAGCTTTATAAAGCGGAAGTACCAAGTCCCGTCCCCGACAAGCTAAGACCGCGTATTAAAGACACAGCCTTGCTACTCTGGAAAGTTTATGCCCTGATTTCTTTATTAGAGGCCATCCTTCTTATGATAGGAGGTATGAGTCCTTATGAGGCCATGTGCCACACCTTTACAACAATGCCGACCGGCGGATTTTCAACTAAAAACGCTTCAATAGCCCATTTTGACAGCGTATATTTTGATTCTGTAATCATTATATTTATGCTTCTGTCCGGAATAAACTTTTCACTTCATTATCAGATGCTAAGGGGTAAAACACTGGCGTTCTGGAAAGATTCAGAATGCCGCTTTTTTCTGGGAGCTATTATTCTGCTGATTGTACTTGTTACTTTTAATATTTACGGTACTGTATACGAAAATATCTTTCAGGCACTTCGCTATGGTGCCTTTCAGGTGGTTTCTATTATTACGACTACGGGCTATGCTACAGCCGATTTCGATCAATGGCCTGCCATGTCCAAGCTAATACTGCTTTTGTGCATGTTCATGGGAGCATCAGCAGGTTCGACAGGCGGGGGTATGAAATTTCTTCGCGTCATGCTTTATTTTAAATATTGTTACAAAGAGCTTTTTTCCCTGATTCATCCCCGCTCTGTTACCCACATCAAAATCGGCGGCAAAGTAGTTCCAGCGGATGTTACAAGAAGCGTTCTTGGATTCCTGGGTCTGTATGTGGGGTTATTTGTTCTATGTTCAATTGTTCTTGCAGGCATGGGAGTGGATTTTGTAACATCATTTACTGCGGTTGCATCAGCAATAGGAAATGTGGGCCCGGGTTTTGCAAACGTGGGGCCCGCACTAAACTATGCTCAGATACCCTATCTGGGCAAGTGGCTGCTGATATGGTGCATGCTGTTAGGAAGGCTTGAAATATACACAATTATAATTTTTCTGGTTCCAGAGTTCTGGCGCAAATAAATTTGTTGACAAAATTAGAATTTATAGTTAAAAATTATATTTTTTTAAGGGCCGTTAACTCAGCTGGTAGAGTATCTGCCTTTTAAGCAGAGAGTCGCGCGTTCGAGCCGCGCACGGCCCACTTTATACTTTGCGTCCCCATCGTCTAGCCTGGTCCAGGACACCGGCCTTTCACGCCGGCAACAGGGGTTCAAATCCCCTTGGGGACGCCAATAATAAAATCAATAAGCTATCTAATATTTTAAAATCTTTTCAGAATGCTCAAAAATTAATACCAAACCCTATACCCAACCTTCAGATCATATTTTGATAAAAATCGATGTATTTTGACATAAAAAAACCGGCCCTCAATTTAAAGGCCGGTTGTGATTGTATTTTCTATCCCCGGTCTGGTGTTTGTTGGCAAACTTTCTAATATTGCACCATCCTATCTATCACGCTCAAGGTTGGCGCAGTTCCTGCTCTGCTTTTGTTTACAACATAAGCTAATCGAACCATCTCAAGCCTGCCGGCGGACAAAATGCCCCTGATTATATAATGCGAATTATCTGACGTGCACACACCTTAAAAAATCAAAATAGACGTTTGCATGTCTGAGATAATTAAGTTTGGATTATGTATGCGATTGTTCAGCATTTTCATCTATGATTATCTACGCTATTTCAATGGTATATCCTAATCTTCTTGATGCGTTAATGAAATTTTGAATGTTGCTAATATTCCATTGATTGCTTATCAAGATTGAGCAATCTTTAATTTTGATAATTTTATCTTCTTTGTTAAAAAACCTATTAAATTCTTTTTCCATTATCTCGTCTTCTTTTGAAAATACAACTTGAGTTTCTGAAAATTGAATCTTTGAATTTGATTGTAAACTGTCAGGAAATATTTTTTTTAATTCTTCGTATGATATATTGGGGTTGGATATAATATGCTTTTTTATAATAGCCCAGACAAGGCGGCCTTTCCCAAGAGTTTCATTGTTGAATGCGTATTTCGTATAATCTTTGGTAGACATTGTTTTCCCTCCTGTTAAAGTTGTAATAGAAATTTCTTTTTGTTTTGATGTGGTGCAATTATTTATTTTGGATATTTTTTTTGTGTCATTGTTTAATTTTCCCAGGCCTGTAGGGATAAAATATGTTCCGCATTTACTGCAAATCCATTGTGCTTTGTATTCTTCGTCATCATTGCTCATAATAGCCACTACTACCCACACAACAGCTAATATTATTCCAATTGGAGGATAAATAAAAAATAGGATAAACGATGGCCAAATTGGAAGTGTCGATTGTTCCGCTTCCTGAGCCATTATATTTAGTCGTTTGCTTGTGCTGCGGCCTCCTCCAAGCCATATTCGTGGTCTTGCCTTGCCTGTTAAGTTGAAACTAACACCGCTTGTCCTGCTACGGCCTGAGGAATGAGATGTTCCAGTTTTGTAAACCATTTCACGACTTCTGGTAGCTGTTGATTTACAATATGGGCATCTTGTTGGGTTTGGTATGCGTTGTCCCATTTTGCCACCTTATGCTTTTAGGTCATTTAGGTTGGTTGAAACCTCTGCTTTATATATTCCTTTGCTTTTCCAACCCCTTAACTGACCAGATCTTAAATTGCCATTTACCTTTGAAATTTTGTCAAAATTGTTAGCATTCCATACCTTGATTTCAGATGTTCCATCTTGCTTATGTAATAAAATATAAGCTTTTTTAGTTTGCAAAAGTAATTTCTTAAAGCTTTGTTCACTTGTGGGGTAATACACAATCTCTAAATGAGTTGATTGTTTTACAGGTGACAAAGGTGATGGTGGTGTGGGTTTGAGACCTTTGTGCTTTTCGTAATAGTTAAGAATATTTTCAATCACATTGGCAGGAGTTTCAAATCCGTTTGCATGCACACTAAGGCGATTGTAGAGACTAATTGGTATCCTGACGACTTGACTCATTGGTTACACTCCTCTAATGTTGATAATAATAAAATGGTAACCAATTTGTCAACACATGTCAATTCTTTATTTTTTCATGTTTTACTGAGTGGAGATGAAACTCTTTAGTTATGTTCTGCTATTGATTCAATTTGGGAGCCGAACTTTGATGTAGCGGGCCTAAAAGTGTCTCTTGGTTGGATAGAATTCGTAATATTTACAATACTTTTTGATACGAATATAACAAGACGGGTAGATGAGGAGTTTCTTTGGGGACGCCAAAAAAGCCCAAAAAGAGTCGGTAGGAGAAATCGAATAAATGACTATATACCTGCGGTTAATACTTCTGGCTCGCCTAAAAGCATAAAAGCCCGGATATGGGCACCTGATGGCTTCTGAAAGACATTTGTGGAAGATAAGTGAGTAGTAGTAGTAGTAATAATAATAAAGCAGTAAAGTATATCGTCTAAATTTAATAATTCAGCATCCCATCCCATCAGTAATTGAACGAGTTCCTGAACTACTTAAATTATAAAGCGGAGTCCTGCTTTATCGAGATTTTCCTTTTCGCATTTGACACTAATTGGACGATGGATGGTGGATAAGTGGATGATTATACTATACTATTATACTGCTCTGCCAGGAAATTTACCCTTTAAGTAAAGGGCGGAAACCTCAGAAGGATTATAGATTGGAAGCGAAGTGGGAGGAAAATGATGTCAAGTGTTTTGACTTTGCGAACGGCTCCGCATCACCTGCACCCAAAGCCAATAAGGGTTTGGTAAAAGCGAAGTTTTATACTGAAATGGCAAATGCTAAAAATGCCCCGGCTTTGGGTGTCAGAGTTCCGGGTAGAAGCGGTTGTTCTGCTCCTTGGATTCATGATTACGCCTGTAAAGGAAGAATGCGGGCTCGCAGTTTCTTTTGGTCAATAGTGACTATCGCACCGTCTTCGAGATGCTTCTTAAACTGGTGAAGCGCCGAAACTACAAGCTGACCGAGGTATTCGGCGAGTTACGTTTTGGGTGCGAATTTGAATTACACTTGGACAATCCGCTTTCGTGGCAGCAAGTATGGTTCCAAAATCCAGATCATGCGTAAAAACGACATATCCGTTGGACCTGGCATATGCCAAAATTTCATAATCTGGAGCCGCTTGGCCTGCCAATACTGGACCAGTGGGCCGCCTCCAAGCCGGCTTCCTTCAGTACGAACACCCACTTCGGAGAAAGATTCATGTCTATCAACAGCTTCATGCCGATGCCGAAACGAGTGGAACGTCGATTTCTTCGACACGCCATGTAGCGTAAGCAAGTGCTTCGTCAATGTCTTTCGCTTCCAGGTAGGGATACAATTCCAAAATTTTCTCTTTGGTGTGTTCCGAGACGACAAGACCAACGATCATCCCTACAGTTACACGCATGCCACGAATGCAGGGCTTCCCTCCCATGATATCAGGATCGAAGGTAATTCTGGTTAACGGTATCATTTCAGACCCCCTCTGATAAATTTCTTTTTTCCTTGTAGTAACTATACTGTGTTGCGCCTATTACTGCAAGTTTTTCCTTTTGGGAAGCAGAACGTCTCGGATAACCTGATGAAAAAGCCTATAAAAACATAACAGAAAAGCAAGGTAGTTCGATGAACATAAAACTGAGTAAAAACCAAAAAATGCCCCGGCTTTTTCAGTCAGCGTTCATCCGCTTGTTAGCCTCAGGGAATAGGCATAATTGCTTGTGTTTATTGCTGATTATTTTTTCTTTTAGTTTTATTTTTTTATCAGCTTTATTAAAAGCGCTGTCACTCATGATGGATACCAAATTTTCAAAATCCGAAAAATTGTTTACATTAAAGAACTTTTTAAATTTATTAACAAATACAACTGATGTTTTTTTGTTTTTAACTAATTCATAAACATTACTTAACGTTCCAGTACTTTTTGAATCCCAAACCATAAGCCCATAGTCACAATGACTTGCCATTTCAATGTCTTTGGCTGTAAAATATAATCGTGTTTTCGGTTTATGATCTGTATAAACACTTATAATTCCCCATTTTCCAATATTGTTTCTAGGGTAGTTGCCAGTACAGTAAACTTTAACATTTTCATAATTTTTATTTGCTAAAATTTGTTGAATTGACGTGTCAACTCCATCAGCATCACCTACAAAGATTGTGAATTTTTCACGAATGATATTTTCTATACGATCAATTACCAACTTGTTAATATTTTTGATGCGCATTGAACCAGAGATAAATATTTGTTTCATAGCTATTTAGTCCTTGTGAAAGCAGCTACGTAAATATTCCTAACTTTGTCATATGTTCTCATCGTTTGTGTAGCTGCAGATAATGAAGCTCCCGATGAATATAAGTCGTCAATAATGAGAACATCCCATGATCCTTCGTTGGTAATAGTCTCCTTAATATGGAAGCAACCCATTAAGACTTCAATTTTTTCTTCCCTTAACTCAATATCCTTCATTTGGGGAGTTGTACCATTTTTCAACAAAATATTCTCAAAGAATGGAATTTTGAGTAATTCAGCAACTTTTTGGGCCAAGATTGTGAGTGGTTGAGTCGCCCTTTATTTTGATGGGGGTATTGAAACAACAAATGAAACAGATGGAAATGTTGGCATTACGGCATCAGCCATCGTTTTTGCCAAAGAGTCAATTTGTGTTAAATCCGAACGATATTTTAACTGATATAGGGACTCACCAACTTCTGTTCTGACAGTATTGTATTCTGGATGACCGTACTGATTATGTCCAAGGAATTCACTATGGTCAACATGCCAATCTAATACCAACCCAGACACCCATTCGCCATCTATTTTCATTATATTAATTTTCATAAACATTGTTCTTGTAAAAAGGCTAACTTTGATGTAGCGGGCCTAAAAGCCCGATTTGTTTTCGTGCATTATTGCCTGCGAAAAAGAAAAATAGGGTAATTTTGCACGATAAAAGCCCCGGCTAAGGGTATTATCGTG
>DAOUSD010000224.1 GCA_030627405.1 Deltaproteobacteria bacterium | reverse complement strand
AGCGTTTAGCCGTTAGCCCTGCCCGCCATCGTTTCGCTCAGGCGAGGCAGGCGGGATTGAAAAGGGGTGGAAATGAGAGATTTTAGAGAACTTAATCAACAGGTCAATGAGGTAAAGAGGAGGTTGAATAGTTTTATCTAAAAGCTAACCGCTAATGGCTAAAAGCTAACCGCACAGCTCGCAAAACACAAAGCAAGGAACGGGGACGAAATAACTTCCACAAGTAGACGCACAGATTTGGGGAAGTTATTTCGTCCCCGTTCCCAAGCTTTTTGAGGCGTAGATCATCGAACTAATTACTACAGTAAAGAAGATGCAGGAATACTCCGACCGCACGCGTCGTCTTGATAAGACGATTGCGTTTGTTCCAACCATGGGGTATCTCCATGAGGGACATCTCTCTCTTATAAGAAAAGGTAGAGAGATTGGAGATTGTCTTGTAGTGAGTATTTTTGTAAACCCGGTTCAATTTGCTCCCGGAGAAGATTTTGAGGATTATCCCAGAGATCTTGAAAGAGATCTTGAGCTTGCCCGGAAAAATGGTGCGGATGTAGTCTTTACTCCGGATGATAAGGAAATATATTCAAATGGTTTTCAGACATATGTAAATCTTAAAGAACTTCCAAATCATCTTTGCGGCATTTCAAGACCAATATTTTTTTCAGGAGTTGCGACTGTTGTAACGAAATTATTTAATATTGTTAAACCTCATTTTGCCATTTTCGGTCAGAAAGATTATCAGCAGATAGTTATAATCCGGCAGATGGTTTGTGATCTGAATTTTGATATTGAAATAATTGGAGCCGACACGGTTAGGGAGCAGGACGGTCTTGCCATGAGTTCAAGAAATGTTTATCTGACTTCCGGGCAGAGAAATTCAGCACTATGCCTTTACAAATCGCTGCAAAAGGCTCAAGCTCTTCTAAGTAGCGGTATAAATGATTCGGAAAAAATTATTGATTCAGCTTCGGAAATAATAAAGTCCGGGACAAATACCGAAATTGACTATATTGTTATATGTGATCCCAAAACACTTATTGATATGAAAAAAATAGACAGGCCGGCTTTAATGGCTTTTGCCGTCAAGGTTGGGAAAACTCGTCTTATAGACAACGCTATTATTAACCCATAGAAAAAATTATCTGAAAGTCTATATATTACTGCTGATGCGAATATTTCCAGCTTTAAAAAGGAGACATTTATGAGCAAGGAACAATTTTTTTTCACTTCGGAATCTGTTACTGAGGGACATCCCGACAAAGTTGCTGACCGCATATCGGATTCCATTCTTGATGCCATTATCGAAAAAGATAAAAATTGCAGAGTTGCATGTGAAACCCTTGTAACAACCGGCCTGGCATTTATCGCAGGTGAAATTACAACTGAATGCTATGTTGATATCCCTCAGATTGTTCGGGAAACAATTCGTGATATAGGATACCATTCTTCCAAGATGGGATTTGACTGGCAGACATGCTCGGTAATTACCAGCATAGACCATCAATCGCCGGATATTGCTCAGGGTGTAAACGTTGGAGAGGGCTTGTTTAAAGATCAGGGGGCAGGAGATCAAGGGCTTATGTTTGGCTTTGCATGCGATGAAACTCCTGAATTAATGCCGATGTCCATAATATATGCTCACAAGCTATGCCGTCGTTTATCAAAGCTTAGAAAGAACGGTTCTCTTGATTTTCTCCGGCCTGACGGAAAATCCCAGGTTACAATTGAATATGAAAATGGTTCGCCAAAACGGGTTGATGCCGTAGTGATAGCCGCACAGCACAAACCGGACATAGAATATGAAGAACTGAGAGAAGCTATCATAGAAGAGGTCATAAAAAAGGTTATCCCCAAAGAAATGAGAGATGGGGATACCAATTATTTTATAAATGCTACAGGCAAATTTGTAATTGGCGGTCCCATGGGAGACTGTGGTCTTACGGGCAGAAAAATCATTGTTGATACTTATGGCGGTCAGGGGAGCCATGGCGGCGGATGCTTTTCAGGAAAGGATCCTTCCAAGGTTGATCGCAGCGCATCGTACATGGGCAGACATATTGCAAAAAACATTGTTGCAGCCGGTTTAGCAAAAAAATGTGAGGTGCAGATAGCATATGCCATAGGAGTGGCGGAGCCGGTTTCTGTCATGGTAAATCTTCTAGGCACGGGAGTTGTACCCAAATCCAGAGTTAAAGAAATAATTAAAGAGGTTTTTGATTTAAGGCCGGCAGCAATAATTGAATATCTTGATCTTTTGCGGCCGATTTATAAGAATACCTCTGCATATGGCCACTTCGGCCGGACTGAGCCGGATTTTACCTGGGAAAAAACAAACATGAAAGATATTATTAGAGAAAAAGCAGGGCTATAACCTAAATTGAGCGATTTTTGGCTTGATCTGCACTGATCTCTTGCGCATCAAGGATTCGCGAAAATCCTCAACATATCCACGGGTATGCCTGCGGTTTTCGCAAACCCTTATGCATCAAGATATCAGCACATTTCTTCCCCAAAAATCGCTCAACTTAGGTATAAAGGAGATAATAAGATATAATGGATTACGATATTAAGGATATTAAGCTTGCAAAGCAAGGCGCTCTTCGAATTGAATGGGCTAATCAGAGCATGCCTGTTCTGAACCGCATAAAGAAAAGGTTTACAAAGGAAAAACCATTAAAAGGCTTAACTCTTGCTGCCTGTCTTCATGTAACAACTGAAACGGCATCTCTTATGAAAACTTTAAAAGCAGGGGGCGCCAGGGTTTTTCTTTGCGCTTCAAACCCTTTAAGCACACAGGATGATGTGGCGGCATCTCTTGTAAAGAATGACAAAATTTCTGTTTTCGCCATAAAAGGTGAGGATAATAAGACATATTACAGTCACATTAATTCAGTCCTTGATGTCGGACCCCAGTACACAATGGATGATGGTGCAGATCTTGTTTCTACTATTCACTCAGAAAGGTCTGAGCTTTTGGACCAGGTGAAGGGGGGCACCGAGGAAACCACAACCGGAATTATTCGGCTTAGAAGCATGGCTGTGGACGGGGTTTTGCGATATCCCATCATAGCCGTTAACGATGCAAAAACAAAGCACTTTTTTGATAATCGTTATGGCACAGGCCAGAGTACTCTGGATGGAATCATACGCGCAACAAACCGCCTGATTGCCGGAACAAATTTTGTTATATGTGGCTATGGATGGTGTGGAAAGGGCCTTGCGATGCGAGCAAAAGGAATGGGCGCAAATGTTATTATAACCGAAGTTGATCCAACTGCCGCTCTTGAGGCTGTAATGGATGGGTTTAGCGTGATGCCGATCAGTAAGGCAGCAAGGATAGGCGATATTTTTTGTACTGTTACCGGTAATATAAATGTTATAAGAAAAAGCCACTTTAACATTATGAAACATGGCGCTATTATAGCAAATTCCGGACATTTTAATGTTGAGCTTGATCTCGAAGGATTAAAGAGCATTACAAAGTCTGTAAGAAAAATTAGACCTTTTGTGGATGAACATACTCTTGAAAATGGCAGAATAGTAAATGTTCTTGGCGAGGGCAGGCTTATAAATCTTGCTGCTGCCGAAGGGCATCCCTCAAGTGTTATGGATATGAGCTTTGCCAACCAGGCTTTAAGTATAGAATATATGGTAAAAAGTAAAAAATCGTTTGAAAATGAAGTCTATCCGGTACCCGAAGAAATAGATATGGAGATTGCAAGAGAAAAACTGGAAGCAATGGGAATTGCTATTGATAATCTGACTGCTGAACAGAAAAGATACCTGGCATCATGGACAATGGGAACTTAAAAAAACGCTCAATTTAGTAATAGTAGGTGTGCTCCATGCTTAAAGTAAAAGATATTATGACAGAAGATCTGATCACTGTCTTGCCCGAAACGGAGATTGCTCATGCCACAAAGCTCCTTTTGGAAAAAGATATCAATGGCGTCCCTGTGGTGGATGAAATGGGAAGTCTGGTGGGGATCCTTTGCCAGAGTGATCTGATCGCTCAACAAAAAAAGCTCCCAATCCCCTCATTTTTTACCTTTCTGGATGGGTTCATTCCCTTGACTTCTATAAAGCAGCTTGAAAGAGAGGCTCAGAAGATAGCGGCTACCACTGTTGCCCATGCCATGACTCCAAATCCTGTCGCCGTTCGGCCCGAGACAAGTGTTGAAGATGTGGCCGCCCTGATGGTGGGCAAGAATTTCCATACCCTTCCTGTGGTGGATGAAGGGAAGCTGGTGGGGATCCTTT
>DAOUSD010000297.1 GCA_030627405.1 Deltaproteobacteria bacterium | reverse complement strand
TGTAGTGTAAGACGATGGGCTTTCTCCCATACTTTAAGTTCTCTAAAATCTCTCATTTCCATCCCTTTTCAATGCTAACGGCTAAACGCTAATGGCTAACCGCACAGGTTGCAATTTTTGTAACCGTGAACAGTTACAAAAATTTATTATACGGGCCACCACCTGAGGCGGACAATAAATCGTATTGCTGTTCGCATTTTTCTTGCTTGTTTTCACCCTTTTTGGTTCATCGTGAAATACTTATTGTTATTCAAAAGGTCTTCTATCTGTTGAAGTAACGTGTCCATCACCACAGGTTTTGCCAGATAACCATCAGCGCCTGCCTCCATGATCCTGTCCCTGTTCTCTTTGGTATCATAACCTGTGATTGCCAATATTTTTATGTGAGAGGTGTCCGGATCTTCCTTTATCGATCTGCATACCTTAAATCCGCTAATCTCCGGCATGATAAGATCCAGAATAATAAGGCACGGCTTAAACTTCATAACCTTAGCCCCGGCGTCAAAACCGCTTGATGCAACTTCTGTTTCGTACTGATGAGCTGAGAGCATTTCGCTAATCAGTTCCTGAATCTGGGGATCGTCATCGACAATAAGAATCTTTTTTTCCGCAGGCTGATGGTTCCCTGTCTTCCTGACAAATGCGTTCTTTTCTATGTTCAACCTGCGTTTCTCCAATGCCTGTTTTACGCTGATGAGCAGTTGATCATAGTTTTCCAGCGGTTTAATAAGAAAATCAAAGGCTCCTTCAGCTCTCAATGCCTGCACGGCATTATTAATGCTGTTAAGACCTGTGAGGACAATGACTTCTATGGCTTTTTTCAGTTCCTTAATGTTCCTCATGAGCTGAAGGCCATTTGTGCCCGGCATATTGATATCCATAATAACCAGGTCAAATGTGTCGGATTTAAGAGTGTCAATCGCCTCCTCGCCCTTTGAGACGTTCCAGACCTGATACCCTTCTTTTCTTAAAAGGGTTTCAAGGGCTTTCCGAATATCCGGTTCACGATCAATGATTAATATTTTTTCGTTCATGGAAAACTCCTGGGTAGGTATTGGATTATTGGGTGTTGGGTGTTGGGTAAAAAGAATACCGTCTAACTCGCAACCCGCAACTCGCAACAATTCCCTTTCCGGCAGAATATTATAGGTAGTTAAAGGTTGTAAATCAGGAGAATTATGCTTTTTTATGGGGAATTCTTGGAAAATAAAAGGGTTGCCATTTATGGGGGAGGCAACTGACTGTTATTACAAAGAAAAATGGAGACAAAAATTCTGGGTCAGGGAAAAGATTTACCCGCGGTTTTCAGATCACAATATCTTGTATAATACTACTATTCCACACACTAAATAATGTGGTTTTGCTTTGAAGTATATTGATCAGGAAAATCCCTATACTTTAATCAGGTTTTTTCTGATAGCGATTTTGGTGAGATCGATTACCGATGCAGCTTGCAGTTTTTCCATGATATTGTATTTATGGGATTCCACTGTTTTCGGGCTTATAAACAACTGCTTGGCTATTTCCTTGATTCTCTTTCCTTCGGCCAGGAGCTGAAAAACCTCTATCTCGCGCTGACTCAAGGTATCAAAAGAATTCTTACTCGTAGTTTTCTCTTCCATTTCCTCCATATGCCTGGCTAAAATCGTGGGGGCCATTGTGCTGAAATATGTTCCTCCGCCCTCGACAGCCTTTAATGCTAAAATCAGATCTGATAGAGGATCCTCTTTCAGAACATAAGCGGATATCCCCGCCTTGAAAAGATCGATAACAAACTCTTTATCAGAATGCATGGTATAAATGACGATCTGAATTTCAGGGTTTAATCCTTTTATTTGTCTGGTGGCCTCTATGCCGCTGAGATTCGGCATCGAAATATCCATTATTACTATATTGGGTTCTAAAGACTTGGTAAACTCCACGGCCTCAAGTCCATCAACAGCTTCGCCCACCACCTTAAATTCCGGATGCTCTTGCAGGGCACTTTTGATCCCTTCAATCACCACCCGATGATCATCTACGATAAGAATCTTTGTTTTAGGCATAACAAACTCCGTTTCGTTAGGTATAGGGTACCGGCTATCCAATACGCATTTTAGATCGGTATTTCCGCCAACAAATGTGTTCCTTTGCCGGGCTGTGACTCTATGGTGAACTCTCCATCAAGTTGTACTGCTCTCTCCCTCATAATGAGGAGTCCAAGTGATCTATTTCTTTTTGAGGGCTCCATTACTTTGTCCTGATCAAAGCCAATGCCGTCATCTTCCACGCTCAATAAAAGCTTTTTGTCTTTCTTGACCAGATTCACAAAAATATTCCTGGCCCGGGCATGTCTGATGATATTGGTTAATGCCTCCTGTGCGATACGATAAACGGCAAGTTCCTTTGCTTCTTCAAATCGTTTAGGAATCCCTCGACTAAAAAAACGGATTTCAATATCCGTCTGATTCTGAATTTCGTTGAATAGCTCCCGAAGGGAAGACACTACACCCAGCGCTTCTATCATGGCGGGCCTCAGCCCGCGAGAGACATTCTTAATATCCTTTATCGCTTGAATCGTTCTTTTTTGAGCAACTGCTATCCGGGCTCCCAACTCCGTATCGCCGGGCTTCAATTTCCCATGGATCATTTCAAGGTTCAGCTTGATGGAGGTCAGGGTTTGGCCAATGTGGTCATGAAGTTCCATGGCGATCTGCCGGCGGTCTTTTTCCAGAAGATATATAAGGCTCTTGGATAATATTTTCCTTTGATTATGCTCTTTCAAAAGTTTTTCATTTAAATGTTTCAAAGCCCTCTCTCTCTGCTTGCGTCGAGTTATATCGCTTATAATGTGCACAGCGCTGGTAAGATTTCCTCTTTCGTCTATCACAGGATCGACAGCGACATTAAGCCATTTGTCATCAACCTTCAAAACAAGGGTTTCTCTGCAGAGAGTCTTTTTCATGCGTACAATTGGGCACCCTTTTATAGGTTTATCCGTTCCATATACAAGTTCCCAGCAGGTGCTGCCGATTATTTTTTCGGAGGGTTTTTTCAGAAGGCTTTCCATTGCCTTGTTGCATCGTAAAATCTTTCCATTTATGTCCAAAAGACAGACAGCGTCATTAATAGCATCAAAGGTGGTCCGCCATTGCGCTAAAGAGGCTTTTGTTAACATCTCTTTTTGATTGATTTTTTCGTGCGTTGGTTTTTC
>DAOUSD010000282.1 GCA_030627405.1 Deltaproteobacteria bacterium | reverse complement strand
TAGGACGCTCAACATCCCTTCCAATAGGAATGTCTGATGCCATAGGAATAAATGATTACAACGCTGCAAATCGTCTTGCTATAAAATACGTTGTTTAGACCTAAGATAAGCGATTAGCTCTTAGCGATTAGATCTTAGCTCCTATTATTTCAGATGGTTACCATCGATTCGATTTTCACCCACTGGGTGAAATGTTAACATTGAGCAATATGTTGAAATCATCGTGCTAAAAGCTAACTGCTAACTGCTAACTGCTAAAAGCTCAATTGAGGTTAGAGAAAAGAGAAACGAAAAAAATGAACGGCAACCAATATCATATAATTTTCGGTAAAATATATGGGGAACGTTTGGACTCACGTATCCTTGAAGAACAAATTCAAAAAGCTGTTGCAGACGGCTACAGGTATCTGGAGATAAAAGCCTTTGGCCAGCATGGGATTGGCGGACGTCTGTGGAAAGCTGGTAACGAAAAAGTCCATATCAGGATAATTGGACATCCAGGGCAGCGTGTTGGGTCGCTGGGATTTCCAAATACATTTATCGAAATTATGGGGCCTGCATCTGATGATGTTGGATGGCTGAATGCCGGCGCTCATATAACTGTTCACGGGAATGCTTCAAACGGAATAGCAAACGGCATGGCTCAGGGTAAAATTTACATCGCCGGTAATATTGGCTCCCGTGGTATGACCATGACAAAACACAACCCTCGTTTTGATCCCCCTGAATTGTGGGTTCTTGGCTCTGCAGGTGATTATTTCGGTGAATTCATGGCCGGAGGAATTGCCGTTATCTGCGGATTTGAGTCCCAGTCACCCGATAATATCTTGGGGTTTCGGCCATTTGTGGGTATGGTAGCCGGGAAGGCTTTTTTTCGCGGTTCACACAAGGGCTTCAATCAGCCGGACGCTAAAATTGTGCCGATTACAGATGAAGACTGGGACTGGCTTACTAAAAATCTGAAAATCTTTCTTAAAAATATCGGCAGGCCGGAACTTCTTAAAACTCTCTCTGATAAAAATGAGTGGCAGCTTTTAACCGCACGTACCCCGCAGGAAAGAACCGGACGGCAGCTCCGTAGCATGGAATCTTTTCATGAAAAAATATGGAATAAAGAGCTTGGCAGAGGAGGTATATTTGGAGATCTTACAGACCTGGACAGAATCCCCATACCTCTTATTACTACCGACAAATTGAGACGATTTGTTCCTGTATGGGAAAATAGAAAATATGCAGCTCCCTGTGAAGCCGGTTGTCCTACAGGTATTCCTGTCCGTGATCGATGGCGGCTGATAAGGGAAGGCCGTATTGACGAGGCTGTGGACATGGCCCTTGCATATACCCCTTTTCCAGCCTCTGTTTGCGGTTATCTATGCCCCAATCTCTGTATGCAGTCATGCACCAGGCAAACAGCAGACATGGTTCCAATAGATGTAAAAAAACTCGGCAAGGCGAGCATAAATGCGAGCCTTCCGGAACTACCGCCATTAAGCGGAAATAAAATTGCCGTAATCGGCGGCGGCACCGCAGGAATTTCTGTTGCATGGCAGCTCAGGCAGCACGGGCATGAAGTAACTGTTTATGATATGTCAAAAACCCTGGGAGGAAAGATATCCTCAGTTATTCCGGGCAGCCGGATTCCAGAAGAAGTAATCACAAAAGAACTGGAAAGGATTAAAAAAGTCATTCCACATATACATCTCCAGCAGCGTCTTGAACTGAAAGAAATCGAACAGCTCAGGGAGGATTTCGATTTTATAGTTATTGCTATAGGTGCACAAAAGCCAAGAGTAATTCCTATCCCGGGCAAAGAGCTAATGATAACTGCTCTTGATTTTCTGATACAGGCAAAAACAGACAAAGCAAAACCGGGCAAACGCATGGTAATTATTGGCGCCGGAAATGTGGGGTGTGATGTGGCCTCCGAAGCTCACAGGCTTGGGGCCAAACATATTACACTCATAGATGTTCAGGAACCAGCCTCATTTGGCGAGGAAAGAAAAAACGCAGAGGCTGTTGGTGCAAAATTTAGATGGCCGTGCTTTACAAAAGAAATTACAAAAAAAGGTGTTAAGCTTACGACAGGAGAAGTCATACCTGCAGACACTGTAATTATATCTATCGGGGACACCCCTGATCTAGAATTTCTTCCGGAAAACGTGGCCACAAAACACGGGTTCATTGTAGTTAATGACTACTATCAAACTACTGATCCTAAAATTTTCGCAATCGGTGATGCAGTAAAACCGGGGCTCTTAACAGATTCTATCGGGTCCGGCCGAAAAGCGGCAAAAGCAATAATCAACATTCTGAAGGGCAAAAAACCACTTGACGATACCCGCGAGATGATTCATCGTGATCGAATTACTCTGGAATATTTTGATCCAAGAATAACCGGCTTTGATGACATTGAGCAGTGCAGTTCACAATGTTCATCCTGCGGAACCTGCAGGGACTGCGGGATATGTGTTGAAGTATGCCCTCAGGCAGCCATCAGCAGGAAGGAAATAAAAAACAACGATTTTGAGATGGTCGTTGATGAAACAAGGTGCATTGGCTGCGGATTCTGCGCAGAAGCCTGCCCTTGCGGAATCTGGAATATTATAGCAAACAAACCTATTGATGAGTAACCCTGAACCTAGAACCTTTGAACCGTGAACCCATAACATGAAAGCCATAATAGCTCTAGAAGACGGACGTATCTTCAACTGCCGGAGCTTTACAGGCCCGGGAGAGGCCTGGGGAGAACTCGTATTCAATACAAGCATGACTGGATATCAGGAAGTATTGACCGATCCTTCATACAGGGGTCAGATGGTTACTATGACATATCCTCTTATCGGCAATTATGGTATTAACGCCGAAGATATTGAGTCTGACAGGATACAGGTTTCTGCCTTTCTGGTAAAGGAATATCAAGATTTCCCGAGCAACTTCAGATCAATCTCCACTCTTGCAGATTATCTGAAATCCCAGGGAATACTGGGCATTGAGCAGTTTGATACACGCGCGCTTACAAGGCATATCCGAAAAGCCGGCGCCATGCGTGCATTTATAACAACCCGTGATTTGGACACTGCTTACTGTGTAAAACGTGCCCAGGAAATTCCAGGCATGGCAGGACAAGACCTTGTACAAGAAGTAACAACAAAAGTTCCTTATTTCTGGGCACAAGAAAAGCCTGTTCATATCGGAAAAAATATCCCTCTAAACAAAAATATATGGAAATACAGCGGAAGCAAACATTCTGTTGTTGCCTTTGACTTCGGGATAAAATATAATATATTACGATGTCTTGAATATGCTGGTTTTGAAATTTTAGTTGTTCCGGCCACAACAAGCGCTGAAACCATAAAACTTATTGAGCCTGACGGGCTCTTTCTTTCAGACGG
>DAOUSD010000040.1 GCA_030627405.1 Deltaproteobacteria bacterium | reverse complement strand
TGACAATAAACTGTGCAATCATAATGTATTATTTATCGCCCAAAAATCCCAAATAAAATATCCCAAAAATATCCTGAAAAAAATCCTAACCCGTATTTCTCATATTACATACCATTTTTCGATATATTAAGCATTTAGCTCGATGGTTTGTCAAATTTAAAATAGGGAAGGGACGGGGGGACTCTGAGCTCATCACCAACTGCAAACAAAGCAAATCATAAGAACTGGAGAAAGAATACGCTGATTGCAAGAAAGCGTGGGATGTGCTAAGAAAGAATTAAGAATTCCTTCAGAGTATCTTTGACGCAATGCAGCATGGAATAAGCGTTTGTTAAAACATTGAAAGACGGCAAGTAATAGATAAGGGAGGAAAGACAGTGTCTATAAGTGAAATAACGGCAAATGAACTGGATGTTGAAAAGTTTATTAAAGATAAGACAGCGGATATATCTAAAGCCGTAGGGAATGATACAGCTATTAATGCTTTGTCAGGCGGCGTTGATTCTTCAACTGTAACACTGCTTGGGCATAAGGCTCTGGATAAAAAACTGAAAACTTATTTTATAGATAATGGTTTGATGAGAAAGGATGAGCCGCAAGAAGTAGTTTCTATCTTCAGCAAAATAGGCGTTAATGTAGAAATAATTGATGCAAGGCAGGAATTTTTCACAGCATTGAAAGACATTGATGATCCTGAGAAAAAAAGAGAAGCCATTACCCAGACCTTTTATAAAAAAGTTTTTGGGAGACTTGTTAAGGAAAGCAAAGCAAAGCATCTTCTTCAGGGAACTATATTAACTGATGTTGATGAAACGGTTGCAGGTATCAAGAGGCAGCATAATGTCTTTGAACAATTGGGCATTGATCCTCAGAAAACATTCGGATACAAAATAATTGAGCCGTTATTACAACTTCGTAAAGATGGTGTAAGAAAAGTTGCTGAAGGCCTCGGACTTCCTGAAGTAATTTTTAACAGACCACCTTTCCCGGGACCTGCGCTTGCTGCAAGAGTTGTTGGCGCTGTTACGCCTGAAGATGTTGAGCTCGTCAGGCAGGCGACCGTTATTATGGAAGAGGTCTTTGGGGATATGGACTCATTTCAGAATATGGCTATTTTGCATAAGGATAGAGTGACTGGTATGCGAAACGGCATGAGAGAATTCGGCAGACAGATTGAAATAAGATGCTGGGAAAGTACTGATGCGCGTACCGCCACTCCAATGAGAGTTGATTACAAAACCCTGTTTTATCTTGCTGACCGCATTACAAAAGAAGTCCAGGGTGTTGTCAGCGTAACTTATCATATTGCCAAGAAGCCGCCGTCAACCATGGAGGTTGTTTAGATCATAAAATATCTGCATGATAATTCTGCAGGGACTTGACCTTAGACTGTCCTTTTTTTCGAGCACTAATTCCCCTTGCAGCGGCAAGAGCGGCGGCTATTGTAGTAATATTCAGGATTTTATAATTAATAGCTGCTTTACGAATATAGGAACTGTCTGTTTTGCTCTGTTTCCCGCTCGGCGTGTTTATTACGAGCTGAATTTCTTTATTTTTAATTGCATCAACAAGGTTGGGTCTGCCATATCCCAGTTTCGGGACAGGTTTTGAATCTATCCCATGTTCTGTAAAGAATTGATGCGTCCCTTTTGTTGCCAGTATGTTAAATCCAAGCTCCTTGAAGACCCTTGCAGCTTCCAGCGAACCTGGCTTGTCCTTCTCCGCAATAGTAAACAGAACCGCTCCTTTAATTGGTAGCGATGACTGTGTTGCTTCCTGTGATTTGAAGAATGCCAGGCCAAAGGAATCCGCCAGCCCCAGAACTTCTCCTGTTGACCGCATCTCAGGGCCGAGAAGCGGATCTACTTCGGGGAACATGTTGAACGGGAAGACCGCTTCTTTTACTCCGAAATGTTTAATCTGTTTTTGCTTAAGACCGAGGCCTGAGATTGTTTCACCCAGCAAGATTTGTGTGGCAAGCCGCGCCATGGAGATATTACAGACTTTTGAAACTATCGGCACTGTACGTGACGCTCTTGGGTTTGCCTCAAGAATGTAAACCGTGTCATTTGCGATAGCATACTGGATATTCATAAGCCCGATGACATTCAGCTCGATAGCGATTTTGCGTGTGTATTCACAGATAGTTTCAATGTGTTTGGGAGGAATGCTGATGGGCGGGATTACGCAGGCAGAGTCACCTGAATGCACACCTGCAAGCTCAATATGTTCCATAACAGCAGGAACAAATGCGTCAGTTCCGTCTGAAATTGCATCTGCTTCAGCTTCAATGGCATTTTCAAGGAACTTGTCAATTAAAATAGGCCGTTGAGGTGAAATATCTATTGCTGCCGCCATATAATGTTTGAGCATTTCTTCGTCATGTATAACTTCCATCCCGCGTCCGCCCAGAACATAAGAAGGTCGAACTATAAGAGGATAACCGATATCTGTTGCAATCTCCAAAGCTTTCTTAAATGAATGAGCCATGCCGGATTTAGGTTTAGGAATTCCCAGCTTTCTCATCATTTTGTAGAAGCGGTCACGGTCTTCCGCAAGATCTATGGCTTCAGGAGATGTGCCGAGTATTTTTACACCTGCTTCAGCCAGATCGTTGGCAATGTTCAGCGGTGTTTGTCCTCCATACTGTACAATTACTCCTTCAGGCTTTTCTTTTTGGTAAATACTTAATACATCCTCTACCGTAAGAGGTTCAAAATACAGTTTATCTGACGTATCGTAGTCTGTGGAGACTGTTTCAGGATTACAGTTGACCATTATGGATTCATATCCTGCATCGCGGATGGCAAAAGCCGCATGCACGCAGCAATAGTCAAATTCAATCCCCTGGCCAATTCGGTTTGGTCCGCCGCCGAGAACCATAATCTTCTTGCGGTCGCTTACTTTTACTTTATCGGATGCATTATAGGTAGAGTAGTAATAAGCTGAATCTTCTTCGACACCACTTACCGGAACAGGTTCCCATGCCTCGACTATATTCAATGAAATGCGTTTTTCACGGATATCCTTTTCGGGAATATCAAGAAGCCCGGCAAGATACTTATCTGCAAATCCATCTTTTTTAGCCTGCAAAAGCAGATCATCCGGAACCATCCGGCCTTTGTGTTTTAAAATTTTATCTTCAAGATCTACCAACTCTTTCATCTGTTTAATAAACCATGATTTTATATGAGTTTTTTCATAAAGAACTTGGATATCCGCGCCTTTGCGCAGCGCCTCGTACATGATGAAGTGTCGTTCACTGGTAGGAATGTTCAGCATATGCATTAATTCGTCCAATGATTTATTGTTGAAGTCTTTGGCAAATCCAGGCCCATACCGGTTAATTTCCAGCGAACGTATAGCTTTCTGAAAAGCCTCCTTATAATTTTTTCCTATGCTCATTACTTCACCAACTGCGCGCATCTGGGTACCGAGCTTATCTTCCACGCCTGGAAATTTTTCAAAGGCCCACCGGGCAAATTTAACTACAACATAATCACCGGATGGTGTATATTTGTCCAGGGTTCCATCCCGCCAATAAGGAATTTCATCAAGAGTAAGGCCCCCGGCCAGAAGCGCTGAAATTAAAGCGATCGGAAAGCCGGTTGCCTTTGAGGCCAGTGCTGACGAGCGAGAAGTCCTGGGATTGATTTCTATAATCACAACTTTTCCGGTTTTAGGATCATGTGCGAATTGAATATTGGTGCCTCCGATGACTTCTATTGCCTCAACAATATCATAAGAGTATTTCTGAAGACGTTTCTGAAGTTCGCTATCAATTGTCATCATTGGCGCTGTGCAGAATGAATCTCCTGTGTGAACGCCCATTGCATCAACGTTTTCTATGAAGCACACAGTGATCATCTGATTTTTGGAATCACGGACAACTTCCAGCTCAAGTTCTTCCCAGCCCAGTACGGATTCTTCGACCAAAATCTGATTTGCCATACTTGCAGCTATGCCGCGAGCGGCTATTGTACGAAGTTCTTCAACATTGTAAACAAGACCGCCGCCTGTTCCTCCCATGGTGTATGCCGGACGTATTACAACAGGGTAACCAATTTTTTCCGCAATTTTTTCCGCCTCCTCTACGCTGTTAACAGCCTGATTGCCTGGCATTTCAATTCCGAGTCGATTCATGGTTTCCTTAAATGCTGTACGGTCTTCCCCGCGCTCAATGGCGTCAATGTTAACTCCGATGACCTTAACGCCGTATTTTTCGAGAACGCCCGCTTTTGCCAGCTCTGATGAAAGATTAAGTCCTGTTTGGCCACCCAGGTTAGGCAGTAAAGCATCCGGGCGTTCAACTTCAATAATCTCTGTTAATACCTTCAGGTTGAGAGGTTCTATATAAGTTACGTCGGCCGTTCCAGGGTCTGTCATTATAGTCGCGGGATTCGAGTTCACCAGCACTATCTCGTAACCAAGGCTTCGCAAAGCCTTGCAGGCCTGTGTTCCTGAATAATCGAACTCGCATGCCTGGCCGATTATTATTGGGCCTGAACCGATAATTAATATTTTATTGATGTCGTTACGTCTGGGCATAGAAACTCCTTTGATTGTAATAGGTTAGCTTTTAGCTTTTAGCTGTTAGCTGTTAGCTGTTAGCTTTTGGATAAAACTGTTTCAATGCTAACGGCTAAACGCTAATAGCTAATGGCTAACAGCACAGGTCGCTATTTCAGATGTGTTTTATGCATTTTTTTTGCATCGAATCTATACACCTTATTGTTATGAATGACAACTTTCATTTAATTTTTTGAGTTGATTGTAATTCTTGCAACAATTTGATATTGATTAAATGATTGAGTGATTGACTACTCGACTAATTACATGCTTTTGTGTCTGAGCTATTACCTTTTTTTCGAAGTCATCAATTTTGAGTTATGAGAAAAATAAATTTAAAATTTGTTATAATTGCAGTCCTGTTTTTATGCTCATGTGGGTTAAAAGATATTTTTTTGCCTGTTCCTGTCAAGCTTGGCCCTGGGGATGAGTTGTTTTTAAAAGCAGAAAAATTGTATCAGGCTGAATCATACGAGAAAGCCCTTAATGCTTATAATGAGTATCTTTCCAGATTTTTTTATGGCCCACTTGCCGGCGCTTCACTCATGAAAACAGGGGCAATTTATACGGTTCTTGGAGATTATGCAAAAGCGCGTGATAGCTATCAACGTTTGATTGTTGAATATTCTGACAGCTCTTTTGTGCCTGATGCAAGAATTGAAATGCTGGTTACATTTTATAATGAAGGTAAATACGAAAAACTAATAAAGGAAGCTGACAGCGTTTTGGAAAAAATTGTATCCAGGATTCATATTCTGAGAATATATATTCTGGTTGGTGATACTTATATTGCAATCGGTTCACCGCTGGATGCTTTACATTTTTATACATCAGCATTTGAGAAGTCAAAAGATCCGGAAAGAGAGATAGTTATTTCGAAACTTAAGGAGACGGTCATACAGCTTGATAAAACAGAGATTATGTCCATTGTAAAACACATGGGATATAAACCGCCCGCAGGTATGCTTATGTATCTGTACGGTCTTAAAAAAGCTGAAAAAGAACAATATGATGACGCCATAATGATGCTTTCTGATTTTGCAGACAGGTTCCCTGAGCATAATTATGCCGGGCAGGCGAAAAAGATTATAGAAGAACTCAGCACAAAGGCTGTTTACAGCCGCTATACCATAGGTTGTTTACTTCCTCTTAGCGGTTATTACAAAGACTTTGGCGTCAAGGCATTGAGAGGAATTGAACTTGCACTTGGGCAATTCTGCGCTCAGAGCGACCGACCATCTATTAAAATAATAATAAAGGATACAGGTTCTGATCCGGATATTGCTGCCAATGCAGTAAAGGAATTATTTGAAGAGCATGTTGCAGCGATTATCGGACCAATTTTTACTGCTGAGTCTGCGGCTTTAGAAGCACAAAGCAGGGGGCTCCCTATAGTTACTATAACCCAGAAGGATAATATCGCTGATATCGGAGATTATGTTTTCAGAAATTTTTTTACCCCCAAAATGCAGGTTGAAACAATTGTTTCTTACGCAATTGAAGAGCTTGAGCTGAAAAATTTTGCAATCCTTTATCCGAATGAAAATTATGGTAAAGTCTTTATGAATCTTTTCTGGGATGAGGTTATGGCTCATGGCGGGAAAGTGGTCGGAATTGAATCGTACGAGCTTGACAGCACCGATTTTGCTGATCCAATAAAGAAACTTGTGGGGCTTTACTATGAATTGCCGGAGGATCTGAAAAATACAGACGAGCTGATTGAAGGCGAAGATAAAAGCGATGATTTTGAAGAAGGTAAGAATGAAAATGAGGCTGATGAGCCAAAGCCTGTTATTGATTTTGATGCTATATTTATTCCTGACTCACCGAAAAGAGCAGGACTTATTATTCCTCAGTTGTCATTTTATGATGTTGATAATGTATATCTTTTTGGTACCAATCTATGGCGTTCGGACATTTTAATCAAAATGGCGTACCAATATGCACAGAATGCCATAATGCCCGATATCTTTTTTGCGGAAAGCTCTTCAGAAAAGGTGAGAGATTTTGTCAGGACTTTTGAGAAGACTTTCAGGGAGAAGCCCGATTTTATAGAAGCTGTAGCTTATGATACCGCAATGATGTTGTTTCAGATAGTCAGCCGTCCGGATGTCCGATTCAGAAGCGCAGTAAAAAATGAGCTAATGAAACTTAGTAATTTTCAGGGGGTGACAGGTCTTACTTCATTTGATAATAACGGGGGGTTTAAGAAAGATCTTTATCTTCTTAAAATTAAGGGCAATAAATTCGTTGAGCTGGAATAGGAACGGTTGTCGGTTTACGGTTCACGGTTCACAGTTCACGGTTAAAATGCTGCAGTTATTACGGACGCAATACAAAAAAGTGACATAAATTATATCAAGTAATCGTTGAATCCGTATAATCAGTTTAGCGAGCCCATAGTTCATTAAACCGTGAACCGACAACCGTGAACCGTAAACTGTTACTCATTTTTAAATGAACTCTGTCCTGTTGCATGAAGCACACTTAGCCACAATTTACCGTTTGGATCAATTTTTTTTCGCTTGCCGGCTGAGGCATCCATTGGGATATGAACAAAATAGTTGTTCCAGTAGCCGATTAGAGCTCTCGTTTTTCCTGCCATGCCGGCATGAACAGCATCACGTCCCAAAAAGCTGCAAAAAACATGATCATTGGCATTTGCCGGCAGACTCCTTATCATATAACTGGGATCAATATATTTAAGTGATATATTAATGTTTCCGGATTTGAAATAAGATATTATTTTGTCTTTTAAAAACAGCCCTATATCCTTGAGCCTGATGTTTCCTGATTCATCATGTTCATTTTTATCGATTTTAAAGAACTTCTGACCTGCTCCCTCAGCCACCAGTATTACAGCATGTTTCCTGAGGTGGATACGCTTTTCAAGCGCGTTTAGAAAACCTTTTGGCCCTTCAAGATCAAAATCAACTTCCGGTATGAGCACAAAGTTTACATTCTGTTGAGCGAGGGCGCTTGTTGCCGTTATAAAACCGGAATGCCTTCCCATAAGTTTTATAAGTCCTATTCCGTTAGGATATCCTACAGCTTCATTGTGGGCTCCCCTGATCGCCTGTGTGGCCATGTCAACAGCGGTATCAAAACCGAAAGTCCTTGATACCATATAAATATCATTATCTATTGTTTTCGGTATTCCAATAACACTTATTTTCAGGCCCTTTTTTGTTATAGTATCTATTATCCTGGTTGCAGCCATAAGTGTTCCATCGCCACCGATCATAAAAAGGATGCCTATGTTCATTTTCTTAAGGGTATTGACAATATCCTCTATTGACTGCGCTCCTCTTGAAGACCCTAAGATTGAACCACCCATTTCAAGTATATTGACCACTGATTCAGGTTTAAGATCCATTATCTCGTGGCCGTATTTTGGAATAAAGCCCTGGAGGCCGTATCTTATACCATAGATATTCCGGACCCCGTAACTGTAATGAAGTTCCAAAACTATTGAACGAATTATATCATTAAGACCAGGGCATAGCCCGCCGCATGTTACAATTGCACACCTTAGTTTGCCGGGATCGAAAAATATTTTGCTTCTGGGGCCGGCCATTTCAAATGATGTGGGTATTTTCCCTGCCTTGACTGTCTTTATAAGCCTCTCAAATTTTACGTCTATTAATACCTTGTCATTATCGGAAACGAAATTTTGACTTTTTGCGCTTTTTTCCCATCTGCTAATCGGTGATAATATTTTTGGCTCACCTAAAGTCTTTATTTCTGTGTCGATGGAATTATAATCCATAACCAACCTCAATTACTTACCATTAAATTTAAAATCACCTTTACCCAATATATCGTGGAGATGCAAAATGCCCTCAACTTTTCCAATTGAATCAGTTGTTGGGAGGATAGTTATCTGATACCGTTCCATTATGTTAAGTGCATCGTAAGCCGGAGAATCAGGGCTGACGGTCCGTGGATTTTTTGTCATAACATCTTCGACTGTAAGTTCAAATATATTCTTTTTCTTTGCAATAATACGCCTTATATCACCATCGGTTATTATACCTGTAAGGATTTTATCTTTTGTTATGACAAGAGTTGTTCCCAGCTCAAGACGATTGATTTCATCTATAGCGATTTCCATGCTTGTTCCCGCAAAAATTTTTGGTACAGCCTCTCCGGTCAGCATGATATCTTTAACTTTACTAGAAAGCCGCCGGCCCAATATGCCTCCTGGATGAATTTTTTTGAAATCGCTGGGTTTAAAATGTTTTTTGTTAATGAGAACAACAGCAAGCGCATCCCCCATTGCAAGCATGGCGGTTGTGCTGGCAGTAGGTGCAAGTCCTAAGGGGCATGCTTCTTTTTTGACACCGACGTTAATTACTATATCACTGTGTTTTGCCAGGGTTGAATGTATATTCCCTGTAAAAGCTAAAACCTTGCACCCTATCTTGCGTATGCTTGGTAAAAGGATATTAAGCTCATCGGTTTCACCGCTGTAGGAAAGAGCAAGGAATATATCATCATGACAGACCATGCCAAGATCTCCGTGCATGGCTTCAACAGGATGTAAAAATATTGATCTTGTGCCTGTGCTGTTCAGGGTGGCTACGATTTTTCTGCCCACTATTCCGGATTTGCCGATACCACCTACTATTACACGCCCCCTGGAATTGAAGATAAGTTCCACCATCCTGGAGAAATTGTCGTCAATTCTGTCTGTCAATCCAAGTATGCCCTCTGCTTCTATTTTAAGAACCTCAATTGCTTCTTTAATGATCATATATATTATTTCCTTATCTGAAAGTCTATAGCTTGGTAACGTTCACGAAACGTTGAAATTAAAAATTAGAAATTTGGCCTTCATGCTTTTGTACTGTTGATGAACGCATTCAATTTGGGGCCGAGTTTTTCAACTATTGCTTTGATTAACAGTACACGACCTCTGCAATGCTGCTTCCACATTCCGAACTTTACACATGGTTATATCCCAATGTCATTGATTGGAATTCTATCCTTTTTTATTTCCCAGACCAGAGGATCATCTTCAACAAAACTGCTTGGCGTAAATGAAATCGGTTCAATGCGGTTATCGATTTGCCCTGCAATCCTGGCTGGTTTTATTCCTTCCTTAAAACGGTCCTCAGAAAAATCAGATGATATAATGGCCACATCTATATCGCTAAACTTGCTGCTGCTGCGCTTTGCATATGAACCAAAAAGATAAGCAGAATCAACAGACACACCACTTTCCTTTA
>DAOUSD010000328.1 GCA_030627405.1 Deltaproteobacteria bacterium | reverse complement strand
CCTTAAGATTTACTCTGCCGATTCTGAGGGATTTGACCTCGGTTCCGACAAGAACCATTCCGGCCTCATAAGTATCTTCTATAAAATAATTATATCTGGCCTTTCTATTTTCTGTAACAATTTTTTTGTGCTCTATCCCCAAATGCCGTCCTCTATCGCGCATACACCTTTTCAGAAAGAATGCTGCCGAATGTTCCTCTTACCAATTTCTCAACTCCTGAGGCTGTGTTCTGTTTAAAAACATCCTTCATGAATGCCCTGGCGTCTTCAACTTTAAGTGCCCTTATCATACTCTTTACAGCAGGAATCGACTGAGGGTTCATGCTTAATTCATCTATACCCAAGCCTAAAAGTATAGGCATGTTAATAGGATCAGCAGCCATCTCGCCGCACATAAATAGCTTTATCCCTTTGTCTCTGGCAACATCGGCGACATTTTTTATCATGCGTATAATAGCGGGATGAAGCGCATTATAAAGGTGCGCTACATGTCTGTTCCCTCTATCTATTGCCAATGAGTACTGGATAAGATCATTGGTGCCGAGACTGAAGAAATCTACTTCTCCTGCTAAAATATCCGCAATTATCACGGCAGAAGGGACCTCGATCATTATCCCTAATTCAACATTTCTATTAAAGAGAGCTCCTTCTTTGTCCAGAGCATCAGCAACTTCATCCAATATTCTTTTTGTCTCAAGGACTTCCTCATAGCTCGATATCATGGGAATCAAAATCCTGACATTACCAAAAGCCGCAGCCCTTAATATGGCTCTGAGCTGTGTTCTGAAGACATCAGGATTCTTCAGGCAATACCTTATGGCCCGCAAGCCCAGGGCAGGATTGACTTCCACATAATCAGGATTATTACTAAATGCTTTATCACCGTTTATGTCAAGAGTACGGATAGTTACCGGTTTCGGCGCAATTACCTCGACCACATCCTTGTATTTATCAAAAAGCTCATATTCATTGGGCAAAGTATGGCTGCTCAAATACTGGAACTCTGTTCTGTAAAGTCCAATTCCATCTCCGCCGTAATCAATAACCGATACAACTTCTTCAGGAAGCTCGATATTGCCCATAACTTTTAACTGAAACCCATCAGCAGTTTCGGCTCGAAGATGGCTGTCACGGGTAATAGCTGCTTTAAGTTCTTCGTATTTGGCGCTACGAGCTCCATACTCCAAAAGAGTTTCTTCAGTGGGATTAACAATTACTGTGCCGACCGTACCATCAATAATAATTAAATCATCATTTTTAATGATATTGGTAGCATTCCCAAGACCCATGACAGCAGGAATTTCAAGGGTTCGGGCTATAATGCTTGTATGAGATGTTTTTCCGCCCCGGTCAGTTACAAATCCCTTTATCCGCTCAAGATTTATCTGGCTTGCCTCTGCCGGGGAAAGATCGTTGGCAACAAGTATTACCCGTTTATCAATATCAGCAATTTTTTCTGTTTTTGCTCCGACTAGATTTCTCATTATGCGGTCAGATACATATACTATGTCATTAGCGCGCTCTTTTAAATATGAGTCAGACATATTTTTAAACATGGATTTTACTTCTGATACTATTTTTTTAAGAGCCCACTCCGCATTTACCTTTTCATTTTTAATTGTTTCAATTGTTTTGCCATATAGCATCTTATCTTTAAGCAGGGTTTTGTGAGTTTCAAGTATATATGTATGATCGCGCAATTCCTCAGGAGCATTAGTTATAATTGTAAGCATCTGCTGCTTTGCCTTATTCACAGCGGTTTTGAAACGTTTTATCTCATCCTGCACATCATCTTCGCTGATAAAATACTTCTTTACAACGTCTACGCCTTCTATATCGACTATATAAGCCTTTCCTATACAAATGCCCGGAGAAGCATTTATTCCGGTTAATATAATCTCTCTGGAACCAGTATCTGTCATATTCAGCTCAATTCTCCAAACCCTGTCTCAAATTGCCTTACAATATCGTTTAAAATATCAAGGTCTGATTTGTCATCAATTTTAAGTGTAATTTTAGACCCCTTTGTACTCTCAAGAGTCAGGATATCAAGGATACTTGAAGCATCCACCTTTTTTTTGTCTTTAATTATCCAGACGTTATAATTTGCTTTCCTGGCGATTTCCGCAATCCTGGCAGCGGACCTCGCATGAAGGCCGAGCTCGTTTATTACAATAGCATCACGTGAAAGTTCAGTCACAACTCTAATCGACAAACCTCATATTTTCCTACTCAACTATTTGACAATATCTGCATATGTAAAATTTTGTAAGCGTTCACGGAACATTGAAATTAGAAATTTTTATCAGCCCGCTTATAACTTGTCAATCTGTAATCAATGTATAGAATTCAGGGAACTCTAAAGAAATGTCTTCTTACGAATAAAATTCTTTTATCTTTTCAACTAGATATGCCTGTTGCTCATATGAAAGTTCAGGATATACAGGAAGGGCTAAAGTATGTGAGGCTGCGTATTCACTCACAGGAAAATCTCCTTTTCTGTAATTCAGATTTGAAAAGCAATCCTGGAGATGCATGGGAACAGGATAGTAAACCTCTGTTCCTATGCCTGCATCAGTTAAAAACATTCTAAGATTGT
>DAOUSD010000181.1 GCA_030627405.1 Deltaproteobacteria bacterium | reverse complement strand
CAAGATATCCGGGAAACCGTTGAGCAGGATCAGGAACCAGGTTATTCAGAACTATCCGCTCTATCTCGCTGCAAAGATATGATCGGCGCAGTCTCCAGCGTGATTTAAAAGGTTTGCCGGATAAAGAATCTTTAGGTTATTTTGTGAAAATTCAAACTTTAACTTGAGATATTCACAAAATTATTAATTCGGGAGATAAAAGAGGGAAAAAGGGGTCAGAGCTGGAAGAAATTTGTCCAGAAGTGACAAGGCGCACGTTGCAACGGGATTTAAACAATTTAATTGAGTTGAATTTAGTTAGACTGAAGGGAGCTGCTCGACAATTGAACTACGAGCTGGCCAAATAGTATTGCGACATCTTGCGACAAGTCTTGTGAAACACGATTAAAATCGGTTGATATAAGTGCAAATACAGTGTACACATAAAGTGTACTATTAATTATGGAGGTCATTATGTTGGAAGTCAATGTTAAGGACGCCCGTAGCAATTTTAGTTCATTGCTTGATAAAGTTGAGCGAGGCGAGGAGATTATTATAAAACGTCATGGTAAAAAGATTGCATGTCTTGTTTCATTAGGTGTCAAAGACCGGCTCCCCAGCCTTAACAAATTTCGATCTTCTGTTAAGATAACCGGAAAACCATTGAGCAAAGTTGTGACTGATTTAAGAGATGGGGAGCGGTACTGATGGTATATTTTGATACGAGTGTTTTAGTTGCCTATTATTGCCCTGAATCTATCAGTGGGCAGGTAGAAAAGAAGATAAGAAAGATAAAACAACCGGCAATCAGCCCATTGACTGAAGTAGAGCTTGTTTCGGCAATTTCAAGAAAAATCCGGGAAAAGGGTTTGTCCCGGGAAGACGGCAATAGAGTAATTGGTCTATTTCAGTCACACATTAAAAATAGATTGTTCAGATGGATTCCAGTTGAGCACCAGCATTTTCAAATGGCAAAAAACTGGATCTCTCAATTCAATACTCCTCTCAGGACATTAGATGCTCTCCATCTTGCTATTACGTCCATAAACAATTTAAATTTATTTACTGCGGATTTCAAACTTGCAGAATCAGCAAGGCTCTTTGGAGTTGAAGTGGTCATGATCGGGAACACATAAGGGGCTCGCCCCTGCGTGGGCACGCATAATCGGTATCAATTATTTCCCATCAAGAAATAGACAAGGAATATCTTGATACTTATAAAGAAAAGTAACTACTCAGGTGGATAGGCTGAAGGCTGAAGACTGTTAGGAAAAAACGCATTAAAAGCCATGTTTGATGCAAGAATCAGATGTTTTCGCCAAAGTACGGCAATCGTGCTCTTCTGACCCCTTCAGTCTAAACAGCTTCAGCCTGACTACGTGAGTAGTTACAAAGAAAATACCAATGAAAATATATAAAATATTGTCTGTTCTCGTTTCGGTAAGTTATGGTGGTGGTTGTGGGGACTACAGATGGTAATAGCTTTCAAAAAAGCGCTTTTCTGCGTCGGCAGTGCCGATTAAGATTATCTCGTCATTTTTACCAAGAGGAATTAAGGGATTGGGGTTAATATTTAACTTGCCCTGTGTGTTAATGGCTATCACGCTGCAACCCGTTTGTTCCCGGAGCTGATTTTCAGCAAGAGATTTACCAGCAAGAGCTGAGTGCACCGGAGCGCGAAAAATATTCAGCCCCTCCTGAAACATCAATATTTTATTTGGGTTCAGAAGATTAATTATGGTGTTAGTACCCATGGAAGCATATGACATAACCAGGTCAGCTCCCGCCTTATGTAATCTGGAAATATTTCTATCCATGTTTGCCCTGCTGATAATTTGGATGTCGGGTCGTAATCGCCGGCAATAAATGGTGAGATAAATATTCATAGCGTCATTATGTGTAGTAATTATGACAGACGGCGCCTCTTTTATTCCAGCCTTATGCAGGATATTGATGTCGGCAGCATCCCCATAAATATATTTTTCATTGTTTTCAATGAATTTCGGATTCTTCTCCACAAACCGATAAGCAACCTGACGCTCTTCCAGGAACTCTGCTGCAGCGCGCCCGACACGGCCTCCACCTAATATCAGGACAGGAGCATTGGTGGTGTGATAGATGCGATAAATGCAGAAGATCTCATCATATTTATTGATCTGTTCAGCAGAACCGGCCAGCAAAAGAACGGTTGAAGGCTTGATTCGAGTTTGGGGGTGAGGGATTTCAAATTTGCCTCTCTCCCAAAGCCCGACAACTGTTACACCGATTGTTTCCCGTAACTTGCTTTCAATAAGGGTTTTTCCTTCAAGGGGCGTACGCATTGCAGGAGCTTCAGCGATAAGAAGCTTATCGAATTTTCCGATGATATTTGCCCCCATGCTTACCCCAAGCGTTCTTTGGGCCAAAGATTTTCCGAGCATTTTCATGAATTGAAAGACGTGAGTACTGCCGGCAAGCTGAAGAATGTCAATAGAATAATCCGCATCAGCATTCGTGACGATGGGTACTTTTTCTGAGATCTCCCTGATCGTAAAGGATATTTTTGTATTCATCATATCGTCATTATTGGCAATCACCATGGCAGCATTTTGTACGCGAAGACGTCTATATGTCTCTGGATCACCCAGATCACCTACTACCACTTTGAGGTTCAAGTCATAAAGCTTTGACGCATGCTGCCAATCAGGTGCGATAATGGCATATTCGTAATTATATTGTTTTAATTTTTCTACAAGATTTATCGTAATAGGGTCAAAGTTTGTCAGAATGACATGGCCTGTTGTGTTTTCCGGCAATTCACGCGGGGCTCTCGCTCTTGATTGGGCTTCGAGCCATGGGGCATAAAAGAACTGTATGAAAGTAAAAGGGAGCATGACGAGTAAAAAAACAATCCCGGACATAAGGACAACCAATGTAAAGATTTTGCCTAAATCGCTTGCAAAAGTGATATCACCAAAGCCAAGCGTGGACATCACAGTGAGAGTCCAATAGAAACCTGTAATCCAGCTAAATTCTCTATCTTCAAAAATCATTATGAAATGAAACAGGACACTGTAAATTAAGACAATAGCCGTTAAAGTCAAAAGAAACCTGAACAGTAGTTTGAGGTTTTGCTTCGTTGTCCTGCTTCGAACAAAGTACAGTATCTGAGCGGGAATAAATTTCATCAAAAATAGCCTCTTGTGCTGCTTTAGAAGAAATTAAAGAGTTTAAGGATTGATATATTTTTTTAGTTCTCGATAGAAATTTTGATGAGAACCAAAGGTATAAAGAATAAGAGAGTTTTCTATAATTTCATATGCCAAAAGAATTAACGATTGCATGGACTTAAATTTATATACTCGAACCCCGCTCAGATCACCAATTTTCATGGTTCCTATTTCCGGGTCTTGAGTTATTTCACGAACTGCCTTATCTAAATCTTTAATTTGGTTCTTATGTAATCTTTTTTTCTGCTTGGCAAACAAAGGGGACTGAATGACTTTATTTATTTCAATCATTCGCTTTCTCCGAAAACATACGGGGTTCCAAGCCCAGTTTTAATTTGCTCTTTTGCAATGAGAATTTCTTGAATAAATGGCAATGGCAGATCCGGATTTTCTTCAATTATTTGACCGATGCTTGCCCAGTATTCAATTTGACCGGCAATAGATCTTTTAAATATTTTTGATTTAATTTTGGCTTTTATTACAAGATCATCTGACATTTTAACAGCCGTCGGCATAATTATACTCCATTTTTATTGTTTTTATTCATACAAGATGATAACAATATGAACCATAAGACAATATTTTGCAACTATTAGTTTCAAAAGTGGGGTAATGGATGGAAAAACACCTTAACGAATATTGCCGGAAGATGCCTTTTGCCTTAACTTGCAGCCGGACGATTCTTTTTTTGCTTCTTACTTTCCTCCTCTTTCATGGAGAGATAAGGAAAAGTTTCGGAGAAGAAGCTCGTTTTTTAGATCATTTAGATGGAACAGTTACTGACAGGCTGACCGGACTTATGTGGACAAGGAATGCTGATCCTGCTGACAATACATACGACTGGTTTCGCGGCCTTGATGCTGTTTTTCAACTCAATTCAAAAAAATACTGCGGGTATCACGATTGGCGACTGCCTAATGTAAACGAACTTGCAACTCTTATCGACAGAAGCAGGTATGCTCCGGCGCTTCCTCGCAGCCATCCTTTTTCCAATATAAAAGTCTGGTACTGGACAAGCACTACTACAGCTGATTATGACAATCACGCATGGCGTATATATTGCTTTTTGGGACATATTGACTATGGCCACAAACATCATATGCTCAACCATGTCTGGCCGGTACGCACTGCGGGTAGCGCCGTTGATCTGATTCCAAAGACGGGACAGAAAGTTTCTTACTATGCCGGAGATGATGGGGCTCTTAAGAGTGGAAAAGCCTGGCCTGAAAAACGTTTTTACGATCATGGAAATGGGACTGTTACGGATCGTCTTTCCGGATTAATGTGGACAAAGGATGCAAACCTTCTGCAGGGCGGAGGGAACTGGTTCGAGGCTAAAAAGTTTATTATGCGCCTGAATGCTAAAGAGCACTGCGGTTACAAAGACTGGCGGCTTCCGAAAGTGAAGGATATCAGAACACTGATCGATTGCAGCAAAGAAAATCCGGGTCTTCCTGATAGCCATCCGTTTTTGCATACAGCTTCAGGTATATATTGGTCATCCGAGCAGAATGTTCAGGATCCTGATTATGCCTGGTGTGTGGACATGAAAAACAGCAGAGTTGATTACTATAACAAGATCAATCACGCAGAGTATGTCTGGGGAGTAAGGGGGGCACCAGTGGACTCCTCTGTTATTTATTGAGATGTTACAACTGTTTTACCATT
>DAOUSD010000061.1 GCA_030627405.1 Deltaproteobacteria bacterium | reverse complement strand
AATTAAAGCTATTAGCCATTAGCGGTCAGCTCTTAGCTAACTGCTAAAAGCTAACTGCTAAAAACAAAGCTAAAGGCTAATTGCTAAAAGCTAACTGCTAAAAATCCTCGATTTGAGAATAGCATCTAACTGACTATAATTTCAGGTATTTTTAGTTTTCGTCCAACCACTAATTATAAGGAGTTAACGCTTATTTTGAAAAGAATAGGAATAGTTGTAAAGGCGGATGCAAAGGCCGGAAAAAAGGCCGATGAACTTGAAAACTGGCTGCGGTCAAAAGGCATGGATGTTGTAAGGAAAGAAACTTCTTCTCCTCGAAGATTTTCGATCCCAGGCGAATCTTCTGCGCCGGCAGATCTTTCTTGTATTTTCGCTCTGGGTGGTGATGGAACTTTTTTAAACGCTGTCTGCTGGATAGGAGAACAAAACATACCCATCCTCGGCGTAAAGTTTGGAGAAGTAGGTTTCCTGGCGGAAATTACTGAAGAAAGTCTGTTTGCTGTGGCTGAATCCATTTTGAATGAAGATTTTACCATAAAGCCCAGGATGCGCCTTCTTGTAAAGGTTTTTAGAGAAGGAAAGGAAATCGCCCGCGAAACTGTCCTGAACGATATGGTTATTAACAGGGGGGCTTTTGCCAGGCTGGCACATATAAAAACATATATAGATGATAACTATTTGACCAGTTATAGCGCCGACGGCCTTATCGTAGCAACCCCAACCGGTTCGACAGCGTATTCACTTGCTGCCGGAGGACCTATTATACATCCGGATGTAAAAGGAATAATAATGACACCTATTTGCCCCTTTACTCTAACAATACGACCTTTAATAGTTCCTGAATCAGTGTCCATAAAAATTATGCTTGAAGAAAAGTCGTCGGATGTTATGCTTACTTTTGATGGACAGGCGGGTCTTGAAATAAATGAGAAAGATACTATTATCGTGAAAAAAGGAACCCATCCTATCAATATGATAACTATGGCGGACAGACCCTATTTTGATGTTTTAAAGACTAAATTACGTTGGAGTGGCGGTCGTGTTTAGGGCCAAAAGACCGGCATGGCAATTATAACTGTTTATGTTTGCTTCATAATTCTTTCGAATGCATTTGTATGCTTAAAGAACTTTCCATTAAAAATTTTACAATAATTGAAAATCTTCATATATGCTTTTCAGACGGTCTAACCATATTAAGTGGTGAAACCGGAGCAGGCAAATCCATTATTATAAATGCCGTTAATCTTTTACTGGGCAGCAGAGCATCAGCAAAACTCATTAGAACCGGCGTTGAAACCGCTGAACTTGAAGCATTATTTAAAATAACTCCGGAAAGCAAAGTTTTCAAAATTCTTGATGAGCAAGGTGGCAAGGCATCTGAAGAATTATTGATAAGAAGAATCATTTCCCGCGAAGACCGGCACAGAATTTACATAAACGGACATCTTGCAACTATACAGATGCTGAACCAGGCAACTGAAAAACTGGCCAGCATATCCGGGCAGCATGCTCATCAGGGTCTTCTAAAAGAAGATCTTCAACTGATGATTATTGATCAGTTCGGTGGTCTGACACCGGTGCGCGCCAGGATTTTCAGGCTTTTTCATGAAATTGTTCCATTGATTCAGAAGCTTCGTAAACTTAATAACATACGAGACAGGCAGGCGGAACATATTAATTTGCTGGAATTTCAAAAAAAAGAAATTTTAGATGCTTCTATAAAACATGGAGAAGATGCCTCTCTTGAACAGGAAAGAATAAGACTAAAAAATGGAGAAGAGCTTTACAGTGCAGTCTACAGCAGCATTGAAGATCTTTACAGCGCAGACGGGGCTGTAGTTGAAAGGCTTGTTGAGGCGAAAAAAAATCTTGACAAAGCAACTGCAATAGATCCCGAACTGACATCAAAGGCAAAAGAACTAAGTGAAGCGACGTTTCGCATAGAGGATATAGCTGAGGAGCTTAGAACTTACCTGAAAATTATAACAATAGATGATAAGCGCCTGGAAGAGGTAGAATCGCGCCTGGATATCCTCACAAGGTTGAAGCGTAAATACGGAGGAGCTCTTGAAGCGGTAATTTTGCATCTTGAAACCATAGATCAAGAACTTTCCGGAATTGAAAACATCTCCGGCCAAATAAATGATATTGAAACAAAGCTTTCGGAATTGCTTAGAGAATTATCCGGGTTATGCTTAGATATTTCATCTAAAAGATCGCAAGCCGCAAAACTACTTGCAAAAAAAGTTGAAAAGGAGCTTGCCTCACTTCGAATGACCGGGACCAAATTTAAGATATCTTTACAAACAATACCGGCAAGCGACAACTCAGATCCCTACCTTGTTGTCAAGGGAAATGCTATAAGTGAAACAGGAATTGACCAGGCAAATTTTTTGATCGCTCCTAATGTGGGAGAAGACCCTAAACCTATGGCAAGCATAGCCTCCGGAGGTGAACTCTCAAGAATTGTTCTTGCTTTAAAGGCTATCCTGGCCGAGAAAGGATCGGTGGAAACCCTGGTTTTTGATGAGGTGGATGCCGGAATCGGAGGAAGTGTGGCCGAAGCTGTTGGCATAAAGCTATCTAAACTTGCCCGCTATCATCAGATAATCTGCATCACACATCTGGCGCAGATCGCAAAATTCGGCGATAATCATTTCAGGATAACAAAAAATGTTTCACAGGGCAGAACTATTACCTCTATCAACCCGCTAAACGAAAAAGACCGCATAAAAGAAATAGCCAGAATGTTAGGCGGCATGGAAATTACAAAGACAACTCTTGATCATGCGCGCGAAATGCTTAAAAGCTGACCATGAATCTTTTTGAAACACTTGTCAGCCACTCTTTCCCGGCATGTGTCAAGACTTTTCGCAAGTCCTTAATGCGCAAGAGATTGGTGGAAGTCGAGTAAAAAATCGCTCAACTTAGGTATAGTTATTTGAAAGAGGAAAGAGAGTATGAAAAAGACAATATTATTCATGGCAGCCGTGGTATTAGGTCTTTGCGCCTGTCAGACAACAAAGATAAACCTTGAAAGCTATCACGGCATGACCAGGGCTTACCTTATAGGCCAGCTTGGCCCGCCTGACGCAAAGGAACCGGATGACAAAGGAGGAGAGATCTGGATATACCAGGAAAAGGAAGTTTCTTTGCGGCCTGGTACTGTAGTCACCTATGAGCAGAAAGGTGCTGACAAGACGACTCTTAGGAAAGAAAAGAGAATTTATCCCCCGGAACAACATGTGCGTGTCATCAACACATCTTTCTATATTGATAAGAACGGTGTAATCTACGACTCAGCATATGGTTATAGAGATATCGTGCATTGATTATCGGCGAGCAAGCGCGGATCAACACCTCTCCGATAGAGACAGGCACAGCGCCAAAACAGGAAAGCCGGATATATAAACAGGCTGTTGCCCAACTCGAAAGTTATAAAAAAATCAACATTTACTCGTCAAGTGGTTTTAAATTTGATATTAGATGGAAACTATATACTAACTGGTTCGGCGGTGAAAAAAATAACAAAATTTGGCATCCTTCATTTTGTAGTTTACACTTTTTCAATATTTACGGATGCCGGCAATAAGCTGTTAGCCCTAAGCATGTTAGAATCTAACTGCGCGAAACATACATTAGATAATAAGCGGGATTCTTGCTTTTTTTGGCCGGTTGATTAGCCAGCCTTCGGCATCTTGTTTTCTTTGCAAAAGGCATTTTTATCCAAAAGGCACAGTAACTCCCTATGCTCTATCCGGGATCCGTACCATGTTCCGGTCGTCTTTCAGCTTGAGAGGGCAGGTGTGAATTGGGACGGACTTGCGTACATTAGTTTATAAGTTGACGTGGTAATTGAACTGAAGAATGTAGTTGACTATGTTGGCATATTTATCAAGCAGCATATTGGCATCGCTTGCACAGACGTTGGTCAATACGGTCAATGTAATGGAACGGCGGCATCCATCCAAACAGGGGCACCTAATACCGGGTATAACGGTTGCAATCCCGTTCAAATTCTTCTATAATTTCATTAGTAAGCGTAGGTCGAACTTTAGGAATTATTTCCACAAATGTTTCCGTTGTAACACGGCAATCCTCTTTTTTGGTGTATTCCTTCTCAAAAGAGTATTGCCTGACCTTCTGGAAAAGGTACTCAATGTCCGCGGGGGTAAAAAGCGGGATCATGGAGATGATTCTTTCCACGTCTATTTCGCCCCGATTGGTGCTTGACAGATAATACTCAAAAATAGTTCGTCGACCCTGATCATCCAAACCTCCAACCGGAATGACGCAGTCGAAGCGACCTGGCCGTAATAGTGCTGCATCGAGCTGCTGGATATAATTGGTGGCGCATATAAGGAGCATTCTTCCGCCCTGTTTTTTCAGCAATGGTACCTGTTTAAGAAACTCGTTTGTAATCGATTTGTCGATACGGGACGCATGATCCCGGCTGGCTGCGATTTCCTCAAACTCATCTATGAACACCACTGTCTGGTCCACGTTGCGTACCTTTTCCATTAATCGCTTGAGGTTGGCTCCCATGCGATCTTCTCCATCGGCTAATAAGGTGCTGGGGCTGATCTCAATATACCACCACCGAAGAATTCCTGCGATAGCCCGTACAAAGTGGGTTTTGCCGGTACCAGGAGGGCCGAAAAAGATGATGGTTTTGGGTGAAATGACTCCGTGTTTGAGAGCCAGATCCGTCTCGGTGAGCGGAAGAATTATTCTTTTATTTACGATCTGTTTGGGCGGCTGAGTATCGGATATCGTATCCCAAACCGATCGGTCTATCATCTGGGAACCAAGGTCCTTGAGGAGCCGAATCCTTTCTTCGTTATGCGAATTTTTTTCCATCGGCTCAACGTTTTCGATTAAGTCAATAGAGGCAACCTTAATTCCTACGTTCCGGTTCAATTTTTCGGACAGATACCACTTGTGCTGTAAGATCTTTGGCCACAGTTTTTTTGCGATATCCGGCTCGAAATTGTGGCCGGTGTACTTGAAAATCCGTTCTGCGCACTCCTGGCCGCCAGGAATATCTGTCTTTATTTCCATATCTTTCACCCTCAGCCTATCCACCACCTAAATAGTAACGCCATAATATTCATTATACCATAAAATAAATTGTTTTATACCTGTCTCAATGGTTGTTTCAGGTTTAAAACCAACATCTTTTATCAAATCATCAATATCAGCATACGTAGCAGGTACATCTCCTGGCTGAAGATCAAGAAATTCCTTTTTAGCTTTTTTGCCGAGTACTTTTTCTATCACGCCAATATATTCCATTAGTTCAACAGGATTATTGTTACCTATATTGTAAATTTTATATCTTGCGTATGATGTTCCCGGGTCAGGATTATCTCCGTTCCATGCTGGATTTGGTTCGGGCAGTCTGGCCATTATCCTGACAACACCTTCTATAATGTCGTCGATATAAGTAAAGTCGCGTTGCATCCTGCCGTGGTTGAAGACCTTTATCGGTTTTTCTTCAAGAATTGCTTTTGTGAAGAGGAAGAGAGCCATGTCCGGACGTCCCCATGGTCCGTAAACAGTGAAGAACCTGAGCCCTGTACAGTGCATCCCATATAGATGGCTGTAAGCATGAGCCATTAGTTCATTTGCTTTTTTTGTAGCAGCATAAAGAGATACAGGATGATCTACATTGTTATGAACCGAAAAAGGCATTTTTGTATTTGCTCCATAAACAGAGCTGGATGAGGCAAAAACCAGATGTTTCACATCGTTGTGTCTGCAAGATTCAAGCAAATTAACAAAACCTACAATATTTGAATCCACATAAGCATGAGGATTTTCAATCGAATATCTGACACCGGCCTGGGCTGCAAGATTAACTACAACATCATACTTTGTATTATTAAATATTTCTTCAAGACTTTTTTTGTCCGAAATATCCATGTTATAAAAAGAAAAATTTTCAAACGGTGTCAGCTTTTCAAGACGGGCTTTTTTAAGATTTACATCATAATAAGGGTTTAAATTGTCGATACCGGTAACATGGCAGCCATCTTTTAATAGTCTCATTGAAAGGTGAAAACCTATAAATCCTGCAGCTCCCGTAACTATCACTCTGTTAAATTGGAAATTCATATTCGACTCCTGTTTAACTAATAATTATAATTTTACTTCCGTGAATCTTTGCGACCTGTGCGGTTAGCTTTTGGATAAAACTGTTCAACATCCTCTTTACCTCAGTGACCTGTTGATTAAGTTCTCTAAAATCTCTCATTTCCACTCCTTTTTAATGCTAACGGCTAAACGCTAACAGCTAATGGCTAACCGCACAGGTTGAATCTTTGTAAGCGTTCATGGAACATTTAAAATAGAAAATAGAAATTGGAAATTTGGCTTTCATGCTTTTGCGCTGTTCTCCCCAATTTCTACTTTCCAATTTCAAGTTTCAAGCCGTGAACGGTTATGAATCTTTATACCATTTAAAAGTAATTTTAAGCCCTTTTTCAAATAAATAATCAGGTTCAAACCCCAGCGCCGATTTCGCCTGTTCTATACTTGCAACTGATTCTGTAATATCTCCCGGCCTTGGTGGTGAGTATTCAGGTTCAATCTTTAAGCCGGAAAAAAGGCTTATCATATCCCAGAGACTATTTATACTAACATGTTTGCCGGTACCTATATTGAATATTCGTCCGGCTGCATCATCTTCTGTTGCGGCAAGCAGATTAGCTTTTACAACATCTTTAACAAAAACAAAGTCTCTGTACTGTTTTCCGTCGCCGCATATTACAGGAGGCTTTTTTGAAACAGCCCTGGTCATAAAAATCGATATAACACCTGAATAAGGTGATGATGGATCCTGTCTTGGACCATATACATTAAAATAACGGAGACAGACTGTTTCAAGCCCATACAGATCATTGTAGATACGCGCATAAAGTTCTCCGGTGAGCTTTTGAACGGCATAAGGGCTCATTGGTTTCAACGGCATGTTCTCATGTTTTGGTAAAAGCGGGTCATCTCCGTAAACAGCACTTGAGCTTGCAAGAACAACTCTTTTTACTTTGTTTTGTCTTGCGGACTCGAGCACAAAAAGTGTCCCCAGGTCGTTTATAAATGCGGAATCAACCGGATTATTTACAGTTTTTGTTACAGAGACCATTGCTGCCTGATGGAAAATTACCTCGCAGTTTTCAGATGCTTTCATTAAAATTTTTTGGTCCTGTATAGTACCTTTATAGAAAGTAATTTTATCTTTTACATGTTCCAGGTTGGAAAGACTGCCGGAAGACAAGTCATCAAGAACTACAACATCGCATCCCCCTGCGACAAGGGCATCAACAAGATGGGACCCTATAAAGCCGGCACCGCCGGTAACAAGAACTTTGCTCAACCTGGAATTCATAATTTTTTCCTTTTTACTTTCACCTGAATTGAGCGATTTTTTACTCTACTTGCACCAATCTATTGCGCATCAAGGACTTGCGAAAAGTCTTGACATATCCATTGGTATGCCTACGCTTTTCGCAAACCTTGCTGCATCAAGATTCCGGCACATTTCTTCGCAAAAAATCGCTCAACTTAGGTTTCATCATAACAATTTTTTT
>DAOUSD010000313.1 GCA_030627405.1 Deltaproteobacteria bacterium | reverse complement strand
TCACCTTTTATTCACCTTAAATATTTTCTTGTTGACACACAAGGCTCAATCTATTATTAAAGATATGCTTTTCAATTGGGGCTGTAGCTCAGATGGGAGAGCGCATGACTGGCAGTCATGAGGTCAGGGGTTCGATCCCCCTCAGCTCCACCAATAAATATGTAACTCGCTAAAATTATAGAGCTATCCGATGAAGTGCTTTAGAACTCAGCAAAATGCCGTTATAAAATCGTAAAACATTTTTCCAGTTATGGAGATTTCGTAATAACATGTTCCAATTGTTCTTTTTCTTCGTTATTCAGCTTTCCAATCTCAACAAGAAGATCTCCTATACCGTCATTTCGCAAGTCTTCAATTTTTAGAATATCCACAACTCTTTTATTTTCAATGCTGACGAAGGTATAAGCTGAAGTAGGCCTTGATTTTTTTAATAACTTAATCCCATTACCAAAATAAATTATATGATTTGATAACAAAAAATATCCGACAGATACCAAAATAGCCAATAAAATTAGCTGCTTAATTTTGTGTATCATTGCATCTTCCTCTATAGAATTTTCTAGCTGCTGTCTGATCAAGAAGCTATCATAATAACCGTTCGCGCTTTACAATTAACGGTTAATCAAAACATATCAGCCGGAAACTCAGTCCTGCCTGCGGCAGGCAAGTGTAAGAATTCAAGTTTCAAGCCGTGAACGGTTACTATCTTAGTAACTATTTTCATGCAAGGAAATTATTAACTGGTGCCTGAACGAAAACTGCTAATTTTCCCAATTTCTGCGTCAGGCTTAAATTTTAATCCTTAAAATACTCCATGTATTCCTGCGGTTAAAATTCGCGCTCTCCTTGAACTTGAAAAAATTTTCTGGTTTTCGTTCGGGTACTAAGGGCTCGCTCAAACTATACTGAACAATTTTATCCTTCAAAAGTTTTTCTTATAATAGTATCTTCCCCCCATAATTTGTCATCACGATAAGGATATTCTATATTATAGTGAAGTCCGCGGCTTTCCTTTCTGAGCATGGCGCATTTAATAATCAGTTCAGCAACTGTAGCGATATTTCGGAGTTCAATAAGATCTCCGGCAATTTTGAAATTCCAGTAATACTCATGAATTTCGTTTTGAATGTTCTCTATCCTTCTTTTTGCTCTTTCAAGACGTTTATTCGATCTAACTATTCCCACATAATTCCACATAGACCGTCTTATTTCATCCCAGTTATGTGAAACCATGATGACTTCATCACTGTCGGTTGTGCCGGATTCGTCCCACCCGGGAAGATCGGGCGTGAATTTCCAATCTAATGTTTCGAGGTCTTTTACTGCATGTTTTGCTGCCATATGGGCATATACCAGCGCTTCTATTAGAGAATTGCTTGCCAGTCTATTAGCCCCGTGAAGCCCTGTGCAAGCTGTTTCCCCAATGGCGTAAAGCCCGAGGATATTTGTTCTGCCGTGGATGTCTGTTTTTACGCCGCCGCACATATAATGGGCTGCCGGAACAACAGGAATAGGTTCGGCTGTCATGTCTATACCGAAAGTTAGACATTTTTCATAAAGATTAGGAAAACGATCTTTAACAAATTCGGGATTTTTATGAGATATATCGAGAAAAACCGAATCATCTCCGCTTTTTTTGAGTTCCGCATCTATAGCTCTGGCAACAATATCACGGCAGGCCAGATCTTTTTGGGGATCATATCTCTCCATGAAAGGATTTCCGGCAGAATCAATAAGAATTCCTCCTTCACCCCTGACAGCTTCTGAAATAAGAAAGTTTTTAGCTTCAGGATGGTAAAGGCAGGTTGGATGAAACTGAACAAACTCAAGGTTGGCTAATGTAGCGCCTGCTCTGTATCCCATTGCTATTCCATCTCCGGTCGCAATGTCGGGGTTGCTTGTGTAAATATACACCTTGCCGGCACCACCTGTGGCAAGCAGAGTTATTTTAGAGCGAAAGGTTTTGACTTGTTTTGTATCTCTTTCAAGAACATATGCTCCACAGCAGGATTCCTCGTGGTTGGTTGTTACCAGACCGCTTTTTAAAAGAGTTGAACAGGTGATAAGATCAATTGCGATATGGTTCTCAAACAGTGTAATGCGTTCATGATTTTTGACGTGACGTACCAGCACGGTTTCTATTTCCAGTCCCGTCAAATCCTGAGCATGCACAATACGTTTTTTTGAGTGACCCCCTTCGCGTCCAAGATCAAAGTCGAAAGTTTTCTTTTTTGAACCATTTTTCTTTAAGTTGAAATGTACACCAAAATTGATCAATTCCAGAATTCTATCAGGTCCGTTTTTTACTACCATCTCAACAACTTCCTTGTTACAGAGACCGTCTCCTGAAGCAAGAGTGTCACGAATATGGAGATCAAATGAATCAACTTTATCAAAAACAGAGGCAATTCCGCCCTGTGCCTGAGCTGTATTGCTGTCCATGATTCCTTTTTTAGTTACAAGTGCGACACTACCGAATTCTGCTACTTTAAGGGCAAACGTCAGCCCAGCCACACCGCTTCCTATAATCAAGAAATCAGTTTCAATTTCCATTTTATTTTTCCGAGTTTTTTATGTAATATTTTCTTGAAATTAATATTGTATTTTCAAGGGTCTCTAATTGGCAAGAAAAGTATTGTAAGCGTTCACGGAACATTGAAATTAAAAATTTGGCCTTCATGCTTTTGTACTGTTTTCCCAATTTTCAATTTCTAATTTCTAATTTAATCTCTCCCCAATTTCTACTTTTCAATTTCAAGTTTCAAGCCGTGAAGGGTTACAAAGCATTGAAACATTTCGACCTGTGCGGTTAGCTTTTAGCCATTAGCGGTTAGCTTTTGGATAAAACTGTTCAACATCCTCTTTACCTCATTGACCTGTTGATTAAGTTCTCTAAAATCTCTCATTTCCACCCCTTTTCAATC
>DAOUSD010000174.1 GCA_030627405.1 Deltaproteobacteria bacterium | reverse complement strand
GGTGTCGGCTGCAGCTATTCTTGCGGAGTTCGACGACTTGAAGGCGAGTTTAGGTGCACAAAAGGACCTGTGGGACAAAGCTTACTTTGTAGAAACCATCAGATAGATCAAATATCCACAAAAACAGCGAGAAGCCGCGGCTTGTATATGTCGGTAAGTCTCGTTAGCAAGCAAAGGGAATCAAATGAAAATTAGATTTGACGACATAGAAAATGCGTTTTTATTTAATAGTATGGGCAGCTTTTACGGTCCTTGTACGTCATGTTCTGAACGATAAAATACCATGTCATCAGACACATGATTAGCGTCAGCCCGGAAATGATAATATAGAGACCGGGATCGGATACGATCAAGAGCATCTGTTTGGCCTTCTTTTTTTCCATATAGACATGCGCCTTGTTGCAGGTCTCTTTGTCTGCTGAAGGAAGAATGTCTGTCGTGGCCGCCCTTTTGCTTTTTTTTATCTTGTCAAGGAAAAGGAACCGGCCATCAATCAGCACCGGCTGCAGGTATTGCAATTTTATATTGTTGCCGTCAGCGTTTGCAAGCATAACAGTTGTTTGGGAAATCCGGTTTTGCATGCCCGAGGTTTCGGGGAAAAACAAATCCTGAATGGCGAGTACTGCAAGAGGTGTTCTTTTCCCATCGAGGGCTATCCTGGTTCCCGTTTCAAGAGGGATCGTTTGCCATCTTGCTGCCGTAAAGGTCGTTAAGTGCCCGAGCATGATGACGATAAACAGAAAATGGATAAGCGAGGGGGTCAGCAGATAAAAAAATTTCCCTGACGGAATGGTGCTTCTCCGGTGGATAAGCCGGGCAACCCTGTTGCTGGCGCAGATAACTGTATTTAGGCCTAATGCCCCCATGAGGACAAATAGTACCGGTATCCACCAAACCAGTTCAGGTTGCGACCTTATGTGAACAGCAAGCCAGTCCTGAACTCTGAGACGGTTCAGTTCCCTGAACAGTGAAAAATGACGGCCGGCATAGATCGAACCTGTAAAAAGCGTTGCTGAGACTGCCATCAACAGTACAACGGAGATCCTGATATCGCCCAGCATATCCCAGATTTTTTTCACCACTATTACCCCCCAACCCTGAGAAAGCTCATCTCATGAATATAGTTACTGAAGCTTATGAAAAATATCAACGCCGCTCCTGCAATGGTTAATACGGCGAGTTTTTTTCTCCAGCCGGGAATGAATTTCAAATGGAGACAGGCGGCATAAAATGTCCAGATCACCGCGGAACTCAAATGCCGAGCGCTCCAACTGAAGGTGTTGCCCCAACCTATAAAGCACCAGAACGCACCTGTTACCTGTGCGACGGTGTATGCAACAAAGCCCCAGACTACCCATGAATGGAAATCGTTTGTTGTATTTTTTCCGACCATTGAAAAAAAGGCATACAGTCCACCTGTATAGAACATGGCGTGGGCCATGGATTCGGATATGAAAAACAGCAGCGCCCAGACAGTTGTTTTCTTCGGCGTCGGCGGAATAATTCCCTTGGCATAGAATACGGAGAAGATAGAGAAAACAACCACCAGCGCCAATGCTCCCCAAAGATTTCCGCACGGTTTTTTCACAGACCGCACCAGGGAAATCAGCGCCAGACACCACGGAAGAAAAAAGGGGCCTTCAAAAATGGCGTTTGGGATAAAAACGCCGCCAAGCCATCCGCGGCCGAGCAGATAGAGAGACTGGCTGATGAAGCCGGTAAGGAGGGTTGCCCGGCCAGCGCGTTGCATATGATAACAACATAGAATAAATGCTGTAAAATAACATCCTGTTGCCCAATATAGCCAGGCATGAACACCCGTTGTAAACATAGCCGGCTCTCTCTATCTGCTCGTAGTGTACATACAATGTGGGCGAGCCCTTAAGCCGGCCCAACAAACCACTGTTTATTGACCACTTTTAGCGGCAGTCATAAATTTTTTTAACTGATTTTCAAAATATGAACGTTGTTTTTTAGCTATCCTGAGAGCATATGATTCAGTTGAGATGGCCTCTTCCAACCGGCCATTTATATAATAGCTTTCCGCAAGAGTGTCCAGTATGTGTGGAGATTTTTCAAGATCCGCGGCCTTCAATGCAAGATTCAAAGCGCGTTCAGGGTTCCGCAGGTTTTTATCATCACATGTCGCATAAAGCCATGCAAGATTGTTTAAAACATGCGGGTTGTCTGGTTTAAGATCTATTGATTTTTCATATGCTCTGATCGTTTCAGTATAATTATCGATATTGTAATAAAGGTCTCCCAGATCGCTATAAAGCTGTGGGTTGTCTGGTGTCTTGTTAATTTCTCTTAACAGTATCTTTTCGATGAAATGATTGCTTAACTTTCTTCCGGTTTCACCATAATTTAAATTATATCCAATACCTCCTATTATGACTATCGCTGCAAGATAAACGGCAATGCTTTTTTTTATTTTTCGGTCCTGTCTAATTATACAGGTTTTGTCTTGTTCGCATAAATTAAGATATTCAATTCGTTCTTTAATGCTGAAATGATGCCAGTTCGGTCTGTCCGGCGGCTGCCCGGTAGCTGCCGCTATCTTTTTGAATGTAGATATCAGCGGTTTTGCACTGGGAAAGAGAGCATATACATATGTGTCTGCCTGACGTTCAAAGTTGCGCATGAAATATCCGAAGATATACCGGAAGTAGATAAAAAATATAATGATTATACTCAGGCTGAAAACGGCCGAGATTATTGTATCGTGGTTAATGTCCGTACTGCTTATTAACCAGTATACCGGATCAGCATAGATAATGAAATATATAAGAAGATCAAAAAAGGTATAAGAAAGAAATATGTAGCCAATAAAAAATACCAGATAAAAGTGCAGATGTTTTCTTTTGACATGTCCTATTTCATGGGCAATTACAGCATCCATTTCTTCTGGTTCAAGGTGGCGAACCAGCGCTTCTGTAATAAGAATATATCGGAATTTTTTAATCAGCCCCATGATACCCGCTGTGATCATTCTACCGCCGAATATGGGCCAGTAAAGAATATTTGCATATTCTAAACCCGCCTTTCTGCAAAGTTTTTCGATTCTGCTTCTCACATAACCGGATTCAAGTGGTTTGCACCTCCAGAACTTCTGAATCATTGCAGGGCCGATTATTACAACTGCGGAGAGGAAGACAAGAAAATAGATTACCTGTCCTTCCGGAGTGGAAAGAAAACGTTTCGGCAGTTCAAATGGAAGTGCATTTATAATGTCGGCAATTCCTGACAGCAGAAACCATGGAAAAAGAACAGGAATAGAAAATGAGATATTAGACAAAACATAAGAACGCCTTGACAGGTCGGTTATGTAAAGCCTTTTATACGGCCCGTAGGCACAAGCCCAGATAATAGCGAGATAAAACACAAAAAGACCGATAAAAACTAATGCCTGTAAAGTGGGAATAACGGTAAATAAAGGTATGTTTTTAAAAAAAGAAGTAAGGCCCAGTCCATAAATATCTACGGCAAAAAGTACTATTGCCATAACAGACTGCCGAGTTATTATTGCATTTATCTTATGGTCAACGCCTAATATATTGTCTTTAGGGATTCGTTTTTCAAGTCTATTAAACAGCATCCGGGTAAAATATGCGAAGACTATAATCAACCCAAGAAAGAGAATGGAGGTTTCAAGTGGGGCCAGGTTTGGTTCATCAGGGGGCTGGTATGTGGTATATATTAAAAGAACTATTATAAAATATATAAAATTAGTAAACACCGGTTATTTTGTTCTCCCTTAAACTTGACACCAACCCATCAGTATTATATTTTTTTAATCTTACCTAAGATGAGCGATTAGCTCTTAGCAATTAGCTGTTAGCTCTTATTATTTCAGATGGTTACCAGCGATTCGATTTTCACCCCCTTGGGTGAAATGTTGACATCTATCAATATATTGAAATTATTCTGCTAACTGCTAAGAGCTAAGAGCTAAGAGCTAAGAGCTTAATTTAAATGTTAACATAAGGAGGATCTAAATGAAACAGAGAAAGAAAGCTTCAACTTTTTGTGTAATTTTCTTTTGTGTATTTGCTTTGTTCCTGTGTGGTAATAGCTCAGGCATTTGCCAGGGATGGTCTGACCTGACAATACGCCTTCTTCCGGATTCTTCTTTTGCAATTGTTGAATCAGGCGAGGCGGGAAAGAAGCTGCGCCACTGTCCCCATCACGATCTGAACGGTAAGCTCGATGAGGAGCAATTGATATACGTGCTTGGAACCCTGGAGAGGGAAACGTGGCTTGATCTAAAGAACAGTAATGCTGCAAAAAAGCATCTGGAGAATCACTACAACAAGTTCATAACAAAGATCATGAAAAATGGATTGCAGCGAACTGTTGATATCAACAGGGCAGGGCTTACCGAACTTGTAATTCTTCCAAATATCGGGCCGGTAACTGCTGTAAAGATCGTGGAATATAGAAATATGCATGGCATGTTTGAATCCATTGAAGATATAAAAAAAGTGGAAGGGATCGGCAGCGGCACTTTTAATGCTGTTCGACATTATATAAGCACTCATTAAGAGTGGAAACAATGGGGTCATGGAAACAATGGGGTCAAGTCTACTATTGACCCATGTCAGATAAGAAAACAATGGGGTCATTCTGCCTTTGACCCTTGTTAATACTATCTTGAATTTTCTCTATCCGGTTTTTAATTTTTTTGTCATATTTTTTAAGACTCGAAACTCTACGTAAAAGCTCTTCGTAATATGCTGCTTACTGTGCTGTATGCTTTGATATTAAACAGTTCACCTATTTTGTCAAGATTTTCGCCCCGCATTTGACGTAATAGATAAACTGCGATATTGAGCGGTTCATTAAAAATCCCGCGTCTTGTTATCAACAATTCATTAAACGATACACCATAATGTTCACACACTGATGAAATTATTGTATCAGATGTCGGAGATAGACTTTTTGATTCAGGAACCTCACAGCTTTTTTTCTTAAAATAAT
>DAOUSD010000223.1 GCA_030627405.1 Deltaproteobacteria bacterium | reverse complement strand
TTGCCCGTGTTGTCGAGATGGTTGATGAATCACCATTCAGGATAAATCCTCCCTGTATATACAGCGGCCAGTGCGGAGGATGCAAGTGGCAATTTTTAAAATATGACAAACAACTTGATTACAAACAGCAGCATGTTGTTGATTCACTTGAGCATATTGGGATGATAAAGGGAGTGACCGTCCATCCCACCATTTCATCGAAGCTGATTTATGGATACAGAAACAAGATGGAGTTTTCCTGTTCAGACAGGAGATGGCTTATGCCTGATGAGATGGGCATGGAAAATCCGGATTTAGATTTTGCTCTCGGGCTTCATGTGCCGGGAACTTTTCACAAGGTGCTGGATACCAAAAAATGCCTGCTTCAACCCGCGCTTGGAAACAATATTCTCGATGATGTTAGAACCTATATCAAGGAGTCAAATGTTCCGGTATACGGGCTTAGGAGCCACATCGGCTTCTGGCGTTTTGTTATGCTGAGACATTCTGCGGCTTATGACCAGTGGATGGTAAATATAGTAACTGCTGAAGAATCCAACAAGATTGTCAAGCCGTTGTCCGACATGTTAACAGCCAAATACCCGGAAATTGTGTCTGTAATAAACAATATAAATACACGCAAGGCAGGTATTGCTGTTGGAGAGTATGAGATACTTCTTGCCGGCAGTCCATTTATAAAGGAAAAAATCGGTCTATTTGAGTTTAAAATATCCGCAAATTCCTTTTTTCAGACCAATACATCGGGTGCGGAGATATTATACGAAAAAGTCAAGGAATACGCAGATTTGTCTGGGGAAGAGTATGTTGTTGACCTTTACAGCGGAGCAGGCACGATAGCTATTTTTCTTGCTGATTCAGCAAAGGAGTTGACAGGAATAGAAATTTCTAAAAGTGCGGTACAAGACGCTGAAGCTAATTGTCTATATAATGGAATTTCAAATTGCCGTTTTATCCTTGGCGATATAAAGGATTGTCTTGAACAGGTTAGAAAACCCGATGTTATGATAATTGATCCCCCAAGGACAGGAATGCATAAGAATGTGGTTAAACAGCTTCTTGATATGGCTCCGGCTAAAATTATCTATGTTTCCTGTAATCCAGCGACAATGGCAAGGGATCTCGGTATGATGCAAGACAATTATAAAGTCTTGGAAGTACAGCCGGTTGATATGTTTCCGCATACTTATCATATAGAGTCGGTTGCCAGGCTTGAAAAAATTTAGTGAGGAAGTAAAAACTCACCACGGAACGACACGGAGTTTCACTGAAATTGACAGAAAACAAGATTCCTATAGATCAACAAGGCAACAAAAATCCGTGGTGAACTAATACGTGAGGGATAAGAGTTGTGGGTGTTCAAACAGGTCTTGAAAGATTTATTGAGTCTCCCCCCAAATGGATATTGGGCTGCCGCCTGGGGTTATTAAGCAATCCTGCTTCAGTTGACAGGGATTTTCGCCATGCACGAGAATTAATTAATTTAAAGATGCCGGGTCGGCTTGCCGCATTATATTCACCTCAGCACGGTTTTTTTGCTGAAAAACAGGATAACATGATTGAGTCGGAAGATATGATTGATCCAATATTAAAGATTCCTGTTTTCAGCCTTTACGGCCAAACCCGAATACCATTAAAAGAAATGTTTGATCCCATTGATGTACTTATTGTTGACCTGCAGGATGTCGGAACCCGCGTTTACACTTTTATTTATACAATGTCCTACTGTCTTGAAGCCGCAAAAAAATTCGGCAAAAAAGTAGTAGTTCTTGACCGTCCTAATCCTGTCGGCGGCTCTGTGGTAGAAGGCAACTGCCTGTCGTCGGAATGTAACTCATTTGTAGGCCGTTTTCCTATTCCTATGCGTCATGGAATGACAATGGGTGAGCTTTCTCTTTTATTCAATAATTACTATGGAACAGGTTGCGATCTTGAAATTGTAAAAATGAAAGGATGGGACAGGAATATGTATTTTAACGATACTGGCCTTCCCTGGATTCCTCCATCACCTAATCTTCCAACCACTATGTCTGCAATGGTTTATCCCGGCCAGGTACTCTGGGAAGGCACAAATGTTTCCGAGGGGCGGGGAACAACTCAGCCTTTTGAGATTTTTGGCGCTCCTTTTATTGATACTGAAAAAGTTCTTTCCGACATGGGGGGCGGCAAATTGGAGGGCGCAATACTCAGATGTAATGTATTTGAGCCCACGTCAAACAAGTGGAAGGGGACTTTATGCAGAGGATTTCAAATTCACATAACTGATCCGAATAAATTTAATCCATATATTACTTCCGTTAAATTGCTCAAGTCGGTCTGTTTCCATCACAAAGGTGAGTTCGAGTGGAAACAGCCTCCTTATGAGTATGAATCTAAAAGACTTCCCATAGACCTTATAATTGGAGACAAGGAAATACGGCGGCGCATAGAAAAAAATGACGATATAGATGAAATAGCAGGATCCTGGCAAGATGATCTAAATGAGTTTATTGAAATAAGCAAAATGTTCCATCTTTACCATAGCTGATTTTTTTTAGCGGATAATATCAGGAGACTTTGTTTTGGAAAAAGAAAAAACAGGCTGGAAACGTATGAAGTTCAGAAAAAACAAGGTCTGGCTGAATACTGATAAAAATGGAAAGCCGATTGTTAAAAATGGCAAAGTGTTAATCAAATATCAGCTTGAGCAGGATTATGAGTACTGGGTGAATAAAGACAACGTTAAACCCATTGATCCACGGGAGGATAATAAAAAAGTTTCTAATAAAAAAAATCCGGGCAAAACAAGTAAAAAAAAAGCATTGAAATTAAAAAAACAACCTCCGGTAGAGCAGGATATGATATGCATCTACACAGACGGGGCATCTTCCGGCAACCCCGGCCCTTCAGGGATAGGCATTTTGTTGCTTTATGGAAGCCATGAAAAGGAGATATCAAAACATATAGGTGTTGCAACCAATAATATTGCTGAACTTGAGGCTATTCGAGTAGCTTTGCTGGAATTAAAAAGAACCGATCTTCCGGTAAAAATTTTTACAGATAGTTCCTATGCTTACGGAGTCCTTACTCTTGAATGGAAAGCAAAGAAGAATACGGAATTAATAAAATCAATCAAGAAGATTATTTCAAAATTCAGCAAGTTGAAGTTTTACAAGGTAAAAGGGCATGTGGGTATTGATGGAAACGAAAGAGCTGATTACCTTGCTACATCAGCGGTAACAAAAACTTAAGATATAAAAAATCTATAGAGCCCTGCCTTAAGCAGGGCTCTTAATTTGAAGTTATTAAAATTATGCTTATGCTGTTTTTAATTTTTCAATTTCATCCTTCAGTTCATTAATTTCTTTTTTATATTTTGCTACATCCTCAGTTGCAGTTGAAGCAGGGGCTGTATCATCTTTTTTCCAGGTATCTTTCAGTTCATCAAAGCCCAGATAAAGAGCCAATCCACCTCCAAGTAGAAGCATTACGGGGATAGCGCCGGCTAAAAGCTGCAAAAACTCGTGCCACCATATTGAAATACCAATAAGACCCAGAACAGCTCCGATGGCCCCGCCAATTAAAGTTTTCATAAAAATTCACCCTCCTTTAGCTTTAAATTGATTCCTTTGGATATTTAAGATTTTCAATAATAAATTATATCTATAGACTTTCAGATAATTAATTTCACAAGGCCAGAAGGAGGAAAGCGTATTAGTTATACGTCGACGACTGATAACACAGTGAAATTAATTATCTGAAAGTCTATACTAATTTAATAAGCCTGTCAATTATTTGTAATAGGGCTATGTCAAAAATAACCTGGCATTTTTGCATCCCAACTTCACTATAGATTTCATCAATCTTCATTCGCAAAAACCCTCAAAATAGCCCGCTATTCTTGCGGTTTTGCTCAATCAGATCAATGAAATCTACGACAAATTTGGGCGCAAATTCTACCAACCAAGTTGTTTTTGACATAGCCCTAATTATAAAGAATATCGTGTAGATACATATGATAGCATTAAGCAATGCAATTTTCTCTGAAATAACACAACAAAGTCTGTAACGCAAGCTAAAAATTTCAACCTGTGCGGTTAGCCATTAGCGTTTAGCCGTTAGCATTGAAAAGGGATGGAAATGAGAGATTTTAGAGAACTTAAAGTATGGGAGAAAGCCCATCGTCTTACACCACAGGTCTATAGAATCACAAAGAAGTTTCCTTCAGATGAACGATTTGGACTTACGGTTCAGCTACGCAGGGCTGCGGCATCCGTTCCGACG
>DAOUSD010000065.1 GCA_030627405.1 Deltaproteobacteria bacterium | reverse complement strand
GTGGTACCCTCACCCTTCCTGGATTCTACATCAATGTACCCATCGTGACCCTTTATGATGCCATAGGCTGAGGCCAAACCAAGGCCTGTTCCCCGCCCTATATCTTTGGTAGTAAAAAACGGATCAAATATTCGTTGCTGGATCTTTTTGTCCATGCCCACCCCAGTGTCGGTAACAGCCAGCACAACATACTTGCCGGGCTTGGGGACATATAGTCTGCCCTTCATATTCTTGTGGTCTGTATTAAAGGTCTTTAAAATAAAATCGCCTCCACCCGGCATAGCATCTGCTGCATTAACATACAGGTTCCACAGAACCTGTTCGATCTGGCCTTTATCTGCATCAACTGCAAAAAGATCAGGCAATAGCTCCAAATAAATCGAAATATCCCTTCTGGTTCTACCGAAAAGCTCAGAAGTATCTTTCACCAACTGGTTCAGAATAATAGGCTTTAGTTCATATTTTCCCTTCCTCGCATACCCTAAAAGCTGCGAAGTTAGCTTGGAACCGCTTTCGACCTGTTTTTCTATGCTTTTCAGCCTGTTGTAATTTGGATCTGCCGGATCGGTATTCATCAGCATTAAGGATGCATTGCCAAGTATCCCCATAAGCAGGTTGTTGAAGTCGTGGGCAACGCCTCCGGCCAGAGTCCCGATGGATTCCATCTTCATGGCCTGAAGAAGTTGCCTTTCAAGAAGCTTGCGCTCAGTAACATCATTACCAACGCAAAGTATTTCTAATATGTTTCCATCCTCGTCATAAATAGCCTTATTTGTCCATGAAACCCATATCCTTCCACCATCTTTCCGCATGTTTTCATTCTCATTGTTAGCATGTTCCTCAGGGTTAAGCCCGATGTCCCGGATCATTGTTGCGAGATTTTGTAGTTCACTATCAGTTTTTGGCACTATGCTGCCGACAACATTCCTGCCGAGTATCTCATCTTCAGTGTAACCGAAAAATTGTTGGGCAAATTCGTTGAAAAAAGTGACATTACCCTGAGAGTCCATTCGTAAAATAATGCTGTTCGCATTCTGCACAAGCTCACGGTACTTAAATTCGCTTCTTTGTAAAGCCTCCCGTACTTTTTTCTGATCGGTAATGTCTTCAACCATCTCTATTGCCGCTATAATTTTGCCTGCTTTATCTTTAAGTGGAGAAGAAAGTATCCTGTAATTTCTTGCTTCATTATCTGCCAGAACATTCCTTATTGCTTCATGAGCTTCTCCATCATCCATCGTCAAGCAGGCTGGGCAATCAGGACATAAGTTGTTTATGGATGGTTTATTAAAAGACTTATAGCAAATCGGTTTTTGTGAGGTGTCAATCTCCGGATACCAATTTTTCATCTGATTATTCAAAGCCAATATTTCCATATTTCGGCTTATCAGAGCTATACCGACATTGATGTTATCTACCAGGCTTCTATGTCTTTCTTCAGATGCTCTAAGTTGCTCCAATGTTATCTTTCGCTCGGTTATATCGCGGAAGACCATAACCACACCAATAATTTTTCCTTTATCATCTCTTATAGGCGCACCGCTGTCATCAACAGGTCTTTTCGTTCCGTCTTTGGCTATCAACGCCGTATGGTTTGCCGGCCCAACGATAACACCTTCCCTGAGCACCCTTGCAACAGGATCATCGGCCTGTTTACCGGTTTTTTCATTTATAATTTTGAAAACATCTTTTAGAGGTTTGCCTATAGCTTCTTCCTGTTTCCAGCCCGTCAAAGCCTCGGCTACCGGATTCATAAATGTTATTAATTTGCCGGTATCGGTGGCAATCACCGCATCACCTATACTTTTGAGTGTGGTGGCAAGCCATTGTTCGCTTTCCTTTAATTTCTTTTGCATCGTATGCTTGTAAATGGCCATCTCAATGGTCGTATATAATTCTTTTTCCTGAAAAGGTTTGAGTATATAACCGAATGGCTCAGTTATCTTTGCACGCTGTAATGTTATATCATCAGAATAAGCGGTGAGATAGACTACTGGAATATCGAAATAATCACGAATGTACTCAGCCGCTTCAACACCGTCCATAGCCCCTTCAAGCACGATATCCATCAGTACTATATCCGGATGTGTTTCCATTGCTTTTTTAATGGCTTCCTCACCGGAAGAGGCGATACCAATAACGGAATATCCCGAACGGTTTAACGTATTTTGTATATCCTTGGCTATGATGCCTTCATCTTCAACAATCAAAATTCGTGAACTCGACATCTCCATAGCTCCTTTGCTTTATCTTTTTAATCTCAATGAGGGGAAGGTAATCTTAAACTCTGTTCCACGACTTCTATTAAGCTCAATGGTACCATTAAGCTGTTTTACTAAAGTAGTTACTAATTCCAAACCCAATGTTTCTGTGCTGCGAAAGTCCACGTCTTTGGGGAAGCCGGCACCATTATCACTGACAATTAATGTAACCATATTACTTGATTGTTCGTTTTGAACAGGCAAATTCTCTGCCATACGAAGTTCGACGCGTATTTTGCCTTTAGTGCTCTCCGGGAAAGCGTGTTTCAAACAATTTGAAACAAGCTCATTTATAATTAAACCGCAAGGTACGGCGATATCAATACTCAGAAAGATATCATCAACACTTATGTCCAAAGTAATGCTCTTTGGATGTATCGCATATAAACCCAGCAAATGAGTCACAAGTTTTTTGGTGTATTCAGCAAAGTCAATCTTTGCCAGGTCCTTTGATTGATACAGTCTTTCATGGATTAGCGCCATTGACCTCACACGACTTTGGCTTTCCTTGAATATCTCCATGTCATATTCGTCCCTGATATATGCGGATTGAAGCCTGAACAGACTGGAAATAATCTGTAAATTGTTTTTAACCCGATGATGAATTTCCCTGAGGAGTACCTCTTTCTCACTAAGAGATTCCTTAATTTGCTTTTCTGTTTTTTTCATCTGATCTAATAACCGGGCGTTTTCCAGAGAAATGGCCGCTTGTGAGGCCAGAAGTTCGGTCATTCTTGCCTTTTCCGAGGTAAAAACCTCATCAGACAAACGGTTTTCGAGATATAGAATTCCGATTATACTGGACTGTTTGATCAGGGGAAGACAAAGGACAGAGCGAAGCCGCATGGTCTGAACCTCGGGATTGTCCTTAAATTCACCTTGTTCCGAAGCATTGTTCAGGGTCAGCATCTCTTTGGTTCGATGCACATAACGGATGATCGCCTTACAAATATCTACGGCATCTTCAAAATTATATTTGACGGTTCGGACCACACCTTTTTCAGTGATATGATTTTCAGCGCGGACAATGAAACTCCCGCCTTCTTCAACCAAAAGATACCCGTGCTGAGCTCCCGAGGCCTCCAGAACAACGTTCATAATTTTTTTCAATAGGACATCCGGGTCGATTTCTGCTGAAATAGCAAGAGAGGATTTCATCAGGTAGTCAACATCCAGACTTGGAAGGGTATAGCCAACCAGCTCTACTTCTTCCGGCATGTATGCAGGAACTTCTTCCTCAAAATACTCCGGATATTTTTCCATGAGAAAAATTTCTTTACGTTCAGCATGGCAACTTTTATACAGACGGATTGCTTCGGCAAAGTAAACTCTCTCCGTACCTATGCCGGCATTCTTGAGAAGCATGGCCCTGCATTCATTAAGGTGAGCTTCCAGCAGAGTAAACCGCTGTTCATGCGCAACAGCTATAGCATCAAAATAGAGACTTCTGGCTTTTCTGAAATCGCCGGTAACTCTTTCTAATTCTGCATGGATAAAAGCAAGATAAGGTTTAAGCATTGGCCCGTATTGAGCCCAGGTTTCAACCTTTTTGATAAGTGGTTGAATATAAGATAATAATTTTTCTTTGCTTTTGTAAACTTTTCCCCTTGCGTACAGCCTGAGGGCATTCAGTACCTGAAAGACGTGCCACTGTCGCTTCAGTAGATGGTCGGTAAGCCCTCTCAGATACTTTCTGACTTTAAATAAATATTCTTCGGCCTTTTCATATTCTCCGAAATAATAGTGGGTCAAAGCCATGTGCACATAATAGCTCCCCGCAGCGGCAATATGATTTTCCTTCTCCCATTTTCTAATTTTTTCCTGCATAGGGACGGGCGTATAATTTTTTTTCATCGGCGCAATCCACCCTGCCTGCATGGCCTCGGCCAGAGCAACGGAAAAGGATAAATGATACTTTTGAGAAAACTGTAAACATTCCTTGGCATATTCCTCGATTGCAGCCAGGTTAGCTCCCTGCACCTGAAGGCCCCACATCAAGGGTCCATAGGAAAGCCCCGCATTATACAAATCACCGCAGTTCTTCCCGCACTGGATCGCTTTCAGACAATGTTTAGCCAATTCTTCGGGATGATACCGCGAATGCATTGTAACCCAGGCAACTCCGTTCATCCCCCTGGTGGCCCCAAAGGTGTTCGGGTATTTTTCACACAAATTAAGAGCCAGATCTTCATATCGAAAGACTTGATCAAACTTTTCTTGCTCCCCTAGATAAAGCCCCATAATGGAAAAAGAATAGATCACTGATTCATCCATGCCGCCTTCCAGGCAGTGCCGGGTTGACTGCACTGCCGAAAGATAGAGCTGTGGCACCAGGCCGGACATGTATAAATCCGGGATAAGTTCACTGTAAAACGCCAATTCAATCTTACTCTTCCTTTCTTTGGTAAACGGCATATCAAGAATAGCGTCCCAAATGTTAACACCATATTGAGAGTCGATCTCATTCATCAATTGCTCACGTTTTTGTTCCGCTGCCTCAGGATCATCCGGGATCGATTTTCCGAAAAATGCCAGCCCGCGGTTAGCGGTTTCAATTGCTTTTATAAAATTGCCTGTAGATGAAAGTGAGGTTGTCTGTTCGGCCAGTGCTTCGGCCTTGTCCAGATCAGTTTTGGCATGTTCAAGCAATTGATTGAGCAGTTTTTCCGAGTTTTCATATTTTCCGCACATCAGCTCGGTTTTTGCCAGTTTCCGGTATATCTTAAATGTCCTGTCATATTGTTCCTCCCAGCAGTCATCCGGCAAGACCTCAAGGCTTTGCCGAAAATACTCATTGGCTGCTTCCGTTGCCAGCGAACCCAGGGCCTTGTTGCCCGCATGATAGCTGATATCAGATAATCGGTAGGCGACATTTCTGTCTAAGATACTTTCTTTTCCTAAGTGCAGGTGAGAAACAATGGTAAACAGGTTATCCAGTTTTTCCAGATCAGATCCTTTGGGCACAACGGAAAGGAGATGCTCTCCAATCTGCCAATGTATCTGCCGCTTCCTTTCGGGTTTTATCAGCGTCAGAGTTGCCTCCTGTACCCGGTCATGAACAAATTGCAATTGATCTTTGCTTTCTATTAAAAGTCCTTGGCTTAAAGCCGGCTTTAAGTTTTCAAATGTTTTAAACAACGTAATTTCTCTTGTCAGGGCAATTTCATCAGGCATGAAACGGTTTCCCATGCAGGCGCAGAATTCGAGCAGCTCAAAAGTATCATCGGGTAGTTTTTTTATCTTCGTGGTAAAAAGCGATACTACTGTGGCCGGCATGTCGGAACGCGTTATCCTGTCCATATCCCATTGCCATTGCATGTTTTCATCTAAAATGAGCAAATCTTCGTTATATAGATAGGACAGCATCTCGCTCACAAACAGAGGATTACCTTCTGTTAGTTCGGCTATAAAACCGGCCAAGACCTTGACTTGTGAAAGGGGCAAATCAAGGATATAGGAGACCATATCATGGCAGTGCTCGGGTTTAAGTGGTGCTAACCTCACTTCTTTCATGGGTCGGTCGTCTTTTTTGAGGCTTTGTAATAACTTTGTCAGGGGGTGGCATGAATCAACCTCATTTTGCCGATAAGCTCCTATTAAGAACAGGTATCGATGTTCCTTATAGTTGTCAAATGTGTTGGCAAGAAAATCAAAGGAAGCAATATCACACCACTGAAGATCGTCAATAAAAAGCACAAGCGGATGTTCTTCTGCGGCCAGGCAAGTCAAAAAACGGCCAAAAACATCATGGAAACGGTTTCCGGATTCCACGGGAGGAAGAGGTTTAACTTCCGGTTGAGGGCCTATCAGGATCTCCAGTTCCGGTATCACATCAATGACCACCGCGCCATTGTTTCCAACAGCTTTGATAATTTTTTGCTTCCATAAAACAACTCTTTCGTTACTTTCCGTCAAAAAGGTCCTCACCAAATTTCTTAGAGCATGGATAATAGAGCTATACGGAATATTCTTTTGATAAACATCGAACTTTCCTGATGTAAAATAACCCCTGTGTTCCACGATAGGTTTCTGAAGCGCTTGAATCAATCGGGTTTTACCAATGCCTGGAAGTCCTGATATGAATAGAGAGTTGAAAAAACTTTGAGCTGCTTTATTATATTCCTCAAGTATAATTTCAGTTTCTATATCGCGTCCCACCATCTTTGAAACAAAGGCAACTCGATGGGTACGATCATAAATTCCTAAAGGAAATTCGCTGATCGCGCCTTTTGCCGCATATTCATCCCGGCACTGCATGAGATCGGCCAGAAGCCCGGTGGCGCTCTGGTAACGTTTTTCAGGCTGTTTGAGCATTTGTTTGGCTATGATTTTACCCAGCACGGAAGGAATAGCGGGATTTAATTCGTGAACGAGCGACGCCTCTTCCGCAAGGTGGGAATGGATTAATTCGAGCGGGTCGGTAGAAAAAAAAGGAAGTCGTCCGGTCAGCAATTCATAGGAGACAATCCCCAGCGAATAGAGGTCGCTGGGGAAATTAACCCTATGGTTAATTCTGCCGGTCTGTTCGGGAGAAGTATAGGCAAGAGTATTCTCCACAAAACCGCGGTCATAAATAAAATGGCTTATATCGCTTACATCGATAGAGGTTATAAAATCAATTAACCGGATATCAAGAGACTCAGGCTGAATTAATATATTATGCGGCTTGATGCCGCCGTGAATAATACCTGCCTCATGAGCCTTATTGAGAGCTTCCGCTATCCCGCAAGCTACGGTGAAAAAATCATTTAAGTTAATTTTTTTTTGTTTCCCGGACCACCGGTCAAGAGTTATCCCCTGAAAATAGTCTTTGGTGAAAAACAGGACGTTTTTTCTCACCTCAAAGGATAAAGGCGTGATAATGCGGATATCGTTTAAAATCTTAAGATGCTCGATTTTCTGCCGAAAATGTTTTTTTTGATCTTCAGATATGGATGCCGCTTTCAGAATCTTAATAACCAATGGCCGATGAGGGGTTTTTTTATGGAAACCTTTATAAGCGATGGACTGGGGACCCTCACCTAACTTTTCAACAATATAATAATTCGGAATTGTTATTAATTCATCCATGCTTTAAACATTGCGACCTGTGCGGTTAGCTTTTAGCCATTAGCGGTTAGCTTTTGGATAAAACTGTTCAACATCCTCTTTACCTCATTGACCTGTTGATTAAGTTCTCTAAAATCTCTCATTTCCACCCCTTTTCAATC
>DAOUSD010000024.1 GCA_030627405.1 Deltaproteobacteria bacterium | reverse complement strand
TTATAAACTAAAAAAGGGTTAGCCAAACTGCGACTAACCCTATACCAAGGAAGTTAGCTAAAGGAGTGCCGAGGGACAGAATCGAACTGCCGACACGCGGATTTTCAGTCTGTTTTTAACGCTTTCACTTAACTTCACTTTTCATAACAAACCGCTTGACATTCCTATAGGTTACCCTTATATTACTTTCACATAGCATAATTTAAAATCACTTACTTTTTGCTAAAAAGTGGGGACAGAATGGGGACAGAATGCGACAAGCGGATTTTTTTTTGCGAGGGGCTGACATACTCCCACGGTTAAAACACGTGGGGTTCTAACATAGAACCGAAGTTTGTGGTTTTAAAACCACATCAGGCCGAGCTTTCTAACTCAGTCCGGGATTGCGACCGAGGCGTGTCAGACGCCTCTTGAAGATCTGTGTTTTGCATAAGCATATTATAATTACGCAAAAACGTAGTTGTCAAACAAATAATAAAAAATAACAGCAATTCATCCCACTGTTAAACCACGTAGGCTTTCTTGCTGGAGAATTCGTAATAATGGCGAAATGGCATAAAACAAAATATCCCGGAATAAGATACAGAGAACACCCTGCCCGAAAACATGGGATTCAGCAAGATAAATATTTTGCTATTCGGTATCAAAAAGATGGCATACGAACAGAAGAGGGAATGGGCTGGGCATCCCGCGGGTGGACGTTGCAAAAAGTAAATGCAAAGTTGGCGGAGTTAAAAGAAAACCAGAGAACCGGCCAGGGTCCCCAAACTTTGAGGGAAAAAAGGGACCTGTTAAAAGACAAGTGTGAACAAGAGCTGGCCGAGCAGGAACGACAAAACAGAGAGAATATTCTCTTTACTGACTATTTTGCTGAAGTTTACTTCAAAACTGCCTTAATAAGCAAAAAACCTGAAACGTGCAGGACTGAGTTGCAATATTTCAAAAACTGGATAGAGCCTGCTTTCAAAAGTAAGCCTTTTAAAGAGATTGCGCCCCTCCATTGCGAGAAGCTCAAGAAAAAACTACTATCCTCTGGCCGAACACCCCGAACCTTGCAATATATTTTTGCCATTATTCGGCAGGTCTGGAATATGGCGAAGCGTGACGGCCTTATTAGCAGTGAATCCCCCACAAAGCATGTATCTGTACCCAAGATAGATAATAAGCGCCTACGTTTTCTAAGCCATGATGAGGCCGATATTTTATTGAATGAGCTATCTAACCGGAGCTTGCAGCTTCACGATATAAGTTTACTCGCTTTACACTGTGGCTTGCGAGCTGGTGAGATATATGGCCTTTCCTGGAACGATATTGACCTTGATCGTGGCTTGATCTCTGTCAAGGACACCAAAAGCGGGCATAATCGACCAGCTTTTATGACAAAACCTGTAAAAGTGATGTTGGCTGACAAAAAGCAGTCTGCAAGTTCCGGCATTGTTTTTTCTGACAGGCACGGGAGAAAAATAAAACAGCTCTCAAATGCTTTTTCGAGAGCAGTCACGAAGCTTGGATTTAACGATGGTATAATTGACCATCGGCAAAAAGTTGTTTTTCATACCTTGAGGCATACCTTCGCAAGCTGGCTGGTGCAGGGCGGGACTGACCTGTATACAGTTCAAAAACTGATGGGGCATAGCTCTTTTGAGATGGTTCAGAGATATGCGCACCTTTCAAAGGGGACTCTGCAGAAAGCAATCGAAAACATGGAAAAGAATATGTTGGCGGAAAGCAATGTCATTGAACTAAAGCAAAAGACAGGATAAATATATTCCTCTTGCGGGGCATAGGGAGCGCACCCGAAAAGCCGGTATTCCACAACCGGCCACTGTCCCGCATAACTAAATTGTGGTGTCACTGTTGTGGAGGTGACAAGATGAAAAAAGCGGCACAGGTTTCCGAGCAAGACTTAATTGAAACAGCTAAGCTTAGATTAGCATTTCTCAAAGAGAATAGACATTACCAGAAAGCCTACCAAAGCTTAAAGAAAAAAGAGATTAGAAATCCTTACAAAGACTGGCTTGACAACCATCTGAGTGATTCAGAATACAAAACCTGGCACATTGCCTGTGAACTTTGGAAAAAATTCATCGACCCCGCCTATGAAATTCCTTTTGTTCTTATGTTTTCAAAAGGACAGATTGCTGAAAAAGACCTGTTAACAATTATTGACCCATCTCTGAACATAAACAAGCTACCACAAAGTGTGATTAAAAAATTGCCTTCTATTTTTCATACAAATGCAATAAAAATAGTACAAACGTGTCAAAACGACAAAATTTTAAACGGCACGATAGTAAAAGAAAATTTAACATCGTTTGAACGGCTTGTTGCAATTGATATAAAAAAAAAGAAATCCGAGATTATGGCGGACATTAGCTATTATATCGACTATATGCAAAAAAAAGCGCCTAAAACACGGGATCGGATAAAAGAATCATGGGTGCAGATTGAAGTCTGGCAGCTTTGGATAGCAGGGCAGAATTTTAAGCAGATAGCAAGACGGGTTGATATTACATACGACGGCGTGAGAATGGCGTTCCGCAAAGCATACGAAAAAATTTATAAGCGTAAATATGATGCGAGGGATATTTTTGAAAACAAACTGCGCAAAATCGAAAAACCAAACGTGGAAACCTTCAAAGAGAATTGTCCCCAAAAACCCTGTTCAGGCTGTAAAGCTCCTTGCAATGAGTATTTAGAGCTTATCGAAGCCTATGTTTCTGAGGGTTACCTCCCAGCTCGCGAAAAATGTATTTCTGAAATAAACCTGCCGCAAGATAGCGACTCTTTCGCTTTTCTTGCCGAACAAGCGAGAAAAAAAAATATCCTGCCCTTCTAAAATCCAAAAAACTATAATTCTTTTACCTTTTGAAAACCGCAAAACAGCTCTATCCATTATAACCTATTGGTATCTTTGACGACAATAAGCACGCCTCCTTATTTTTCGCTTCTCTATATATGAAGAGTAAAAATAAATAAAATAAGGAGGGTGTTTATGCGTGATCTGAACGAGCATTTCAAATTATTGAAAAAATCATGGCCTTCAAGCTTGGTCGCAAGATCGCAGGTCGGTGTTTTTAGCGGAGGTATTGTTTCCCCAAGTTATATTGCAAATATGGACTGCAGGGGCATGGGGCCGGAAAGAATCCGAATAGGCAGGAAAATTGCCTATCCCGTAGACGCCTTGGTTGATTGGCTTAAAGAAAAATCCACAACGATAGGGACGATGGAATGAATATCAATGTTTTTATAAATACTGTTTCCCAAACTGTGCAAGGCCAAACGGGCAAGCTTGTTCTTGCCAGCTATGGACAAGATCCTGTTGCCGGAAAAAACTTAACACCGATGGTTAAACATTACAGCACAGACAGCGTGCCGGAGATGGAGCTGGTAATTAAAGATTGGACACGGCAGAAAAATCGTAACGTTTATATGCCACTGGTTTTAATGAACCCTGAACTAAAAAGAGGAGCTAAGGGCGGTCGTGATGACATTCAAAGCCTTTTTGGTTTATGTGCTGACTTTGACGATGATCAAGCCCACCTGTGGAAAGAACGTTTGCCTGCAAAGCCTTCCTTTGTGATGGAGACCTCACAGGGGCGGTATCAGGCGGTTTATCTATTCGAGAGACCTGTTAAGCCGGAAACTGTAAAGGATTTAGCCATTGCTCTGAAAGAATATAGCAATTGTGATCACGGCACAAAAGACCTTTGCCATGTGTGGCGGATACCCGGGACTCTGAACTGGCCGAACAAAAAGAAAGTTGATGCAGGCAGGCCGAAAGACCCACAGGAGGTGAAGATTGCGCAAGCCTTCACTGGTTATGTGGATATTAACGTCTTGAGGAATAAGCTCCCTAAACAAGAGCCCGTAAAGATCAATAAACAGATTGCGCCCCCCCCTGTGGATACTGCCAGCTTATTAGATAACGAGTTGCTTAAAAAAGCTTTGAAGTCTCAAAATGGAGCAAAGATACAGCAGCTTTTTAATGGTGACTGGTCGGATTATCTATCACACAGCGATGCAGATCAAGCATTGTGCAATCATCTTGCTTTCTGGATGGATAGAGACATGGGGCGGATTGATTCTGCTTTCCGAAGTTCTGGCCTGATGCGCGAGAAGTGGGATAAAGTACATTACAGTGACGGGCAGACTTATGGACAAGCGACAATTTTAAAAGCAGTTAGCAGTACAACCGAAAGTTATAACCCGGCTGGAGTTAAGCCCATAGATACAGTTGATGAACCGACACCAAAAGATCAAGGGTATTGGGAAAAACCAGTTCCATTAAAAGAAACCACAGCGCTTGAATTACCACCCGACCTTTTGCCTGGAATCCTGGGAGAGATAATAAAGGCTGTTTCAATTGCAACGGAAACACCTTTGGAACTTGCGGCAGGATTAATCTTGTCTGTCCTTGGTACAGCCTGCCATGGCAAGTTTATCGTTCAAGTAAAGCCTGGATATACAGAGCCGGGCAATATATGGGTCATCGTTGCTCTTGACCCTGCAAATCGTAAATCAACTGTCCTTATGAAAATAACAAGACCCCTGAGCGAATGGGAGAGACGTAAATGCAAAGAGTTTGAGCCTATAATCAGGGAAGCAAAAAGCGTGTGGCAAAATCAGCAGGCGCGACTCAAATCCTTGAGAGGAAAATATGGCAAAGCAAAACAGGACGAACTCAATGGCATTGAAGCTGAAATTCTGGAAATTGAAAACGATCTTGTTGAAGTGCCGAGCTATCCGCAAAAATGGAGTCAAGACGTAACCACAGAAAGGTTAGGTTCATTGATGTCTGAACACGACGGAGTGATGTCGATTCTTTCAGCAGAAGGGGGTGTCTTTGATATTATCGGGGGTCGTTATTCAAACGGAATACCAAACCTTGATTTGTACCTGCAAAGCCATTCAGGCGATCCGGTAAAAGTAGACAGAGGAAGCAGGGAACCAGTCTACCTTGATCATCCAGCTTTATCCTTGGGATTATCACCACAGCCAGACGTTCTGAGAGGCCTTGTTGATAAGCCTGGATTCAGAGGGAGAGGCTTACTTGCAAGATTCCTGTATCTGTTACCAAAGACTAACCTTGGTTATCGGAAATTAGAATCTGAACCAGTATCAGGGAATGTTGAAAATGAATATTGCGAATTAGTTTATTCATTGCTGGACATCGAGCAAGCAGTGGATGAACAAGGAGAAAAGATTCCATATATTCTGAAACTTTCCAACAAAGCCTATCAGGAGTGGCTTGAGTTTGCGCGTGTGGTTGAGAAAGACCTGAGAGAGGGCGGAAGGTTTGAATATATAACGGACTGGGCAGGGAAGTTACCAGGTGCAGCCGCAAGAATAGCAGGTTTATTGCATTGCGCTGAAAATCCTTATCAACCTTGGGCGGAAAGAATCAGCCTTGAAACTATGCAGAGATCACTTGAGCTTGCTTCAATTTTTTCAAGTCATGCCTTGATTGCCTTTGACATGATGGGAGCTGATAAAGCACTTGAACAGGCACGCAAAATATGGCGTTGGGTTGAGCGAAATAGATATCATACCTTCAGCAAGAGGGACTGTTTCAATGCCCTTCAAGGGACATTCCATAAAGTTGTGAATATGGATGAAGCTTTAAAGGTTTTGCAAGAAAGGAATTACATTCAAGAGATTCAGCAAAAAACAGGTGGCCGTCCATCCATTAACTGTAATGTGAACCCTGAACTTTCAAAGGAGTGGTGAAATGGGATGGCGTCAAAATATGGAAGCAGAACCAAAAAATGAACCTTTGAGAACCCCTATGCTAAAGGTGCAAAAAGTGCAAAAGGCCGAAAAAGAACTCCCCAAAGATACTTTTGCACCTTTTGCAGGTATTGCACATAGGGTTCAAAAGGTTAAAACACCAAAGATTATAATCAAGAAAATGGCAACCTGTCTTCATGGGTCAAGGTGCAGATTTATATCTCTTGTGGATGATAGGCAGATATGCAGTAGAAACAACAAAGCTATCTTTGATATGGATGTCTGTCCGGATGGGCGATGGTGGCAGTCTGGTCAAAACAACCAGAATACGCAAAAGAAAATGACCTGCTATTCCTGTGGAAGTCAAACCTTTTGGCGCAAGAAAGATAATGAGGGCGGACGGCGGATTTGTTCAGAGTGTCATCCACCTGCCTTAAGCAAAGACGAAATTGAGTGGCTGCAATAAGCAAAGGTAATAAAATGCAAAAAAAATCCTTAAAACTTTTAGTACAAGTACAAGAAATTATTAAGAGCTATGACTTTGCGCTTACCTTGAGGCAAATTTATTATCAATTGGTAGCAAAGCAGATCATCCCGAACCAACAAAGCTATTACATGAAGCTGTCGCGACTATGCGTAATCGGCAGAGATGAAGGGATATTGGCAGAGGATGCCTTTGCAGACAGGCTACGACAGATTGACAAACCGGATTCATACCTTGACCTTGATGATTTTATGAACACAGTAAGGCGGTCGTATCGCAAGGATAAGTGGCAAGACCAGGCTGCTTATGTTGAGGTATGGACGGAAAAGGACGCCCTAAGAAGCGTGCTGACTGAGATCACTTATTCTTATGATGTAAACTTAATGGTAGTTCGGGGCCAGGTGAGCAGGACTGCCATATACGAAAGCTATGAACGCTTTGCTAAAAAGATAGACGAAGGCAAGGACTGCTTCCTTTATTATGCAGGTGACTTTGACCCATCCGGCTTATCTATTTACAATAGCCTTGTGGAAAGAATTAGGAAACATGGCAATACAGGGGAATACATAACCTTTGAAAGGGTGGCTTTAACGCCCGCCCAAATAGAAGAATATAACTTACCATCTGACCCTGCAAAGCAGAAAGACCCTAACTACAAACGCTTTGTTTCTGAGTATGGTGATAACGTGGTCGAACTCGACTCCTTGCCCCCGGATGTTTTGAGAACCCTGGTCAAGGCATGTATTGAAAAACACCTTGATCATGGTCTTTTTGAACAAGTGCAAAAAATTGAATTTAAAGAACAGGCAATATTACAAACTCTTGATATACAAATATAGAGTTACCAGCGTTCCTGCCAACTCCTTTTAAACCGCGGGTTGGCCGTGGTGTGGCAGCAGAGGCAGGAATGTCATAACAAACCTGCTGCCACAAACTCTTTATTATGTGAATATTTATAATTCAAAGATACGTAAAGCCACCATTACCAATGGTTGACAGCAATTAACCGCTATAAAAAGGTACTGTATAAGGGTTTATAAACATACGGATACGAAAGGCGCTTTATTTGTGTAGGTACAGGGCAAAAAACCCGATTTATATTTACAAAAGGGGGGTGATTCTATGATCGTAAAAACCAAAGATGTAACAAATTTATTTGATGTTTCTGCTCAAGCGCTTGGCAATTGGAAAAAAAGAGGCTTGAAACAAGAGAAGCGTGGCTGCTGGGATTTAAAAAAAGTCCTGGAATGGTGGCTGGTAAATGTGGCGCCTGATAAGCTTGCTGAAAATAGCGGAACTCTGGCGGATGCAAGAAAATTCTTTCTTGACGCGAAAGGCCAACGGGAAAGGCTGAAATTACAAGTCGAACGCGGCGAGCTAATCGAAAAAGCCGAGGTTGAAAAGGAGGCTTTCAATTGTGCCCGGACTGCACGTGATGCCCTGCTAAATATTCCATCCCGGGTAGCCGCTGTATTAGCATCTATGAAGAAAGAAGCCGAAGTTGAAAAGCTTCTGGATAAAGAGATCCGGCAGGCATTGGAAGCGCTGTCAAAATAATTTAACTTTTTACGAAAGGGGAATTTCAAATGTTAGATAGAATCAAAAAAATGGAAGAACAACTTGGGATGGACTCGCACAACTTGGCAAAGCACACTGAATATCAACGAGAATACCGCATCGAACAAGCTGTAGGTGAGTTCATTGACAAGTCTGCGAGGCAAGGTCTTTCTCTGTGGGACAAGGACGGTCGCACGGCAGTGCTTGAAAAAGCTGTCAACGCAAAGATTCTGGCAGGTAAACCAGTCAACGCAAAGATTCTGGCAGATAAAGCTACAGTGGGCTTTTCAAAAGAAAAAAAAGCGGATGTTTCGCCGACATTGACAAGTAGCGAGCTGAAGACAAAACACGTTGGGTTTGTCCGTGACCTAAAAAATTGCAAAACCCTCGTAGAAGAGGCACAAAGTCGTGTCAGACCTGATTCCGAGGAAACCGAAACACCGCAGCCTGCGTCAAGCTTTGACAAAAACCCTTTAGTTGCTGATGCACAGCGCCGAGCTGAGGTAAACGATCTTGAAAATAGAAAGGAGTAAATCATGTTCAAAGTATTACATAATCCAGAAGCAACCTGTAAACAGCTTGCGGATGCCCATAAACAGGCAGCGCAGGCCGAGCAGGGCTTGAAGGTTGAACAAAACAAAGCTTATGAGGCATTATTAGATATTCAAAAGGATTGCCTTACTTCCATGAAAGAGTCAAAACCACTTGAAAAGGCCAAAGTAGTTTATCAAACAGCTAAAATTCGGTTAGAAGCTTGCCAACACGGGGCGAAACAGATCAGAGAAAGGATGTTTGAGCGCTTACCGATTGAGGCTACAGCAAGACAAAAGGCAATCGAAGCTGAACAAAAAGAATTGATCTCTCAAAAACGTGATATAAACGAAAAATACCTGTCCAAAGTAGCTGAAGCTATGGCTATTGAAGAGCAAGCCAAAGGTCGACCAATGAGCGATGCGGGGCGGGGGAGCTGGGTTGAACGTGGCGTGAGGAACATCAACCTATCACTTTTGATTGATGAAGATCAAAATTATCTACACGAACAGGTGAAAACATTTCGGGAATCGTTACCAATACAAGGTGGAGTGTGCCTTGATATAAAATTAAGTCGTTTGTGGGATGAATCGGAAAAGCTCAAAAACTTGCTTTCCGAGCCGGACTTGGCTGATCAGAATCCACCATCCATAGTTGAAAAAATTGAGGCCGAAGTAAAAAAGCTGATCGAAACGGCTTAACAATTACAGGGCTTGCGTTCCAGCGAGCCCTTTCCTTTTTGTAGAATTATGCCAAAATATTCAAAATTCCATAGATAGAAAAGTGAATAAAGATTTTGCCGAAAACGGCGAGATTGCCAAAATCGGCAAGACTTTGCATTTTGGGTGATCGGAAAATGAGGGTTGATGAAAAAACCTTGAAAGACTTCATGGATAAATACAAACCTGAGTAGGGCTTTATTGTGTGGACGCCTGGCGCAGTCGAATATTTGGCCAGCTATTTGTAGCAGCCACTCTTTTGGCCTATAACTCTATATGCCTTAACCTTTGATCTCTTGTCCTGTGGCCTCTGGGCGCTCTGCTTGTCATGCTTAGAGACAAGCGTATTTGGAACACCCAGGAAAGCATTGCAGATGGGGCAATCAAACAAACAATTCTATCAAGTATTTCCTCAATAGCATACTCAGCGAACTGTTCACGCTCTGCACAGATTTTTGCCTACTTCTTAACTTGGTTAAATTTTGCTTGCCATTCAAGAGCCTTGCTTCCACTAAATTTCATACAAAGAAGTGAAAAAGCTTCTCTGTTCATTAAGTACGTTTTATAAGATTGATTCCTATATTAACAATTCAATTTTCTTGATTACGTACTGGTGCCTTTTCTTATTTGAGTACCCTAAGAAAAAAAGTGGGGATAGACTGGGGATAAAACCGCAAAAAGAAAAAAGGGCTTACAAGCTGAAATGCTGTAAACCCTTTATTTTATTGGTGCCGAGGGACAGAATCGAACTGCCGACACGCGGATTTTCAGTCCACTGCTCTACCGACTGAGCTACCTCGGCCTGAATAAGAACAGAACTTGTCCTATTAGAAGCCCTGATTTTTGTCAAGATTTTTTTAAACCCATATCGCCAAAAAGGTACTGAAGTATTGTGCATGCAGCAACTGCTGCTGTCTCAGCTCTTAATATTCGTGGACCAAGTGAGGCTGTAACAAATCCGCAGGCTCTTGCATCTTCTATCTCCTTTTCCGTAAAACCTCCCTCAGGACCGAGGACAGCCAAAATTTTTCTATAATGCCTAACATGCACCTGTTGAACTGCATCGCTTATTGGCTTTGATTCATTTTCCCAGAAAACAATCTTAAGATCACACTCATTATCTATTTTTATTATATCATTAAAAGTTATTGTTTCACCTATTTCTGTAACATAGCCGCGCCCGCACTGTTTGAGAGCCTCTATTGCAATTTTTTCCCATCGTTTTCTGCGTGCCGACAGTCTTTTTTTGTCAGGTCTTGGAACCGATCGAATAGATGTAAAGGCAATTAACCCGGCCGCCCCTATTTCAGTGAGCTGCCTTGCAAGGATATCCATTTTTTTGTCTTTTAATAAAGCCTGAGCCACTATTATCTGAACCGGAGATTCTGAAGCCGACAAAAAGCGTTTTGTTATTGATACTTCGATACCTTCCGCTAATAAATTTTCTATCCTTGCCTTATACTCAAAACCCCTGCCGTCAAAAAGCCCTATCCTGTCTCCTGATTTCATGCGCAAAACCTTTTTAATATGTGCTGCATCTGAACCAGTGATAAATATTTTTGTACTTGTAATCTTCGACTGTTCAATAAAAAATCGGCGCATAATGCTTTTTATAGATTAAAATATCCTTCCGCAAATCTTTTTTTACCTCAAATGTAAAAACGCAATTTGCAACCTTTCGAGGTAAATCTTGACACACCATATGCCATATGCTAATTTTCTAAAATTATAAGGGGGTTGCTTGATTTTTCAGCAAATTTTGACACATTATAAATATGAGACCTTTGAAAAACGTTCAGTTTTGTTCGAGTTCAAGGACGGCGAAGATTTTAACCGGAGGAATACATTGAGTATTTTGAGGATTAAAATTTGAGCTGGACGTAGAAATCGGACAAAAGAGGATGTTTTTAGAAGGTCTTAACATGGAGGTTGAGATGACAAATATCAATGATACAAATCAACTCAATGATGAAGCAAGCCCGAAGGATGATGAAGATATTATAGATCTTACAGATGTTGTCTCAGGCACAGAAAACATTGATGATATTGGATTTCCTGATTATACAGATGAAACAATCAGTGTTTCAGAAGAAGAAGAAAAAGTCTCTGAGCTTGATGATGATATTTTAGACAATATAGTTAAATTAGAAGACGACCTTAATAAAGACATAGAAATAGATAATTATTTAGATGATTTAGATGATGAATTTGTCGATTCTGCGGATTTAGGTTTAGAATTAGATGCCCCGGAGGATAAAAAACAGGATATATCCCTTGAGCCTGAGGAAGAATCGGATGAGCTTGGACAGCTAATTGCAGATGTTGTAGAAGATACGCAGCAGATGGCCGCCTATGAAAAGGAGACCGTTTCCGATACCCTTGAGACTGTTCCCTTATCTCCCGAGCAGGTTGACGAAGCTTTAGAAAGAGTTATAAAGAAGATGTATGCTGACAAAATCGACAGCATGCTTACTGAAGTAATCGAAAAAACAGTCACAAAAGAAATAGAAAGGCTAAAGGCTCTTATGCTCGAATGAGACCTTTAGGGACTTGAAAGTAACAATATACCATCTTGCTTGTCTTTTTGCCCATCTTCGGCGTTGCGGCTTTCGTTACATAGCCTTGCTATGCGCCTTCAGCCGCGCCTTGAAGATGAACAAAAATCCTGCGCAATCTTGGGATATTTTTTATTTCCAAGTCCCTTAAAAAATGCAACCTGTGCGGTTAGCCATTAGCGTTTAGCCGTTAGCATTGAAAAGGGATGGAAATGAGAGATTTTAGAGAACTTAAAGTATGGGAGAAAGCCCATCGTCTTACATTACAGGTCTATA
>DAOUSD010000154.1 GCA_030627405.1 Deltaproteobacteria bacterium | reverse complement strand
TTGAGTCGAGGCCGACCAAAAACGAAAACTGGAGCTACTTTTTCTTTGTTGATTTAGAGGGACACATCGAAGATCCAAAAGTTCAAGATACAGTATCAAAAATGAAAGGTCTCTGTCAGCACCTTAAATTGCTTGGCTCATATCCAAAAGGGCAGGGATTAGAGGGCAGGGATTAGAGGGCCGTCTTAATCAAAAAACACAGTCTATATGCGTGGTATAATAATTATGGATATTGATACGAGTACTTCACTTTTTTGCGTTATTGGAAATCCCATATCTCACAGTCTTAGTCCTGTTATGCATAATAGTGCATTTGCCGATACAGGATATAAAGGAGTTTATCTTGCATTTAATGTTAAAGACGTGGCTTCTGCCGTTGCTGGAATAAGGGGACTTGGCATTAAAGGCGTTAGTGTCACTATACCGCATAAGCTGACTGTAATGGAATTCTTAGATGAAATAGATGAAAGCGCTATAAAGATTGGCGCTGTTAATACTATAATTAATAGACAGGGGAAACTTTTTGGTAGTAATACCGACTATCTCGGCGCCACAAACGCTCTGCTGGAAAAAACAAGCATCAAAGACAAAGATGTTATAATGATAGGAGCAGGAGGCGCTGCACGTGCTATTGGGTATGGCATATTATCAGAAGGCGGCAGATTAACTATTGTAAATATAATAGAAGATGAAGGGAAACAACTGGCAAGAGACCTTGGTGTAAAATATTATCCATTGCAGGAGTATAAAGATTATGACTGCCAAATACTTATTAATGCGACACCTATTGGGATGGATCCAAATATTGACGAAATGCCAATAAAAAAAGAATATCTGCAAAAAGATATGGCTGTAATGGATGTTGTTTACAATCCCCTGAAAACCCGGCTTTTAAAAGAGGCTGAAGACATCGGCTGCATTACAATAGGCGGAGTTTCAATGTTTGTTCACCAGGGTGTCGCCCAGTTTGAATTATGGACAGGAAAGAAAGCCCCGGTTGATGTTATGAGAAAAACCGTGCTGGATGCTCTTAGTGATTTATGATTGAAATTAAGACACAAAAAATAAAAGACAGTGAAGTTAACGTTCCGGGCTCAAAGAGTTATACCCACAGGATTCTCATAGCGGCAGCTCTTTCAGATGGAGTCTGCACCATAACAAACTGCTTAAAAAGTGAAGACACTCTGCTCACCCTGAATGCTCTGAAGCAATTAGGCATAAGAATAGATGAAGACGAAGAAAAAGTTGTAGTACATGGTTCTAAAGGATTGCTGAAACCCTGTAAGGATCCAATCTATCTTGCTAATTCCGGAACGTCAATGCGTCTTTTAGCCGGAATCGTTGCAATCGGGGACGGTACTTATACACTTACAGGCACAAAACGTATGTTTGAAAGACCGATACAGGATCTGTTAGACGGTTTGAATCAGGCAGGAGTTGAAGCATTTGCCGTCAATGCCAATGGATGCCCTCCAATAAAAATCAAGGGCGGCAAAATAGATGGCGGTCGTGTATCGCTTAATTGCAGTGTAAGTAGTCAGTATCTTTCTTCACTGCTCTTAATGGCACCATATACTGATAAAGGCCTTGAAATAACTGTAACCGGGGGACCGGTTTCCAGGCCTTATATTGATATGACCGTCGATATTATGACAAGGCTCGGGGTTAAGGTTGTTCGAAATGGATACAGCAGCTTTAATGTCCGTGGAAATCAAATATACAAGGCAGGCAATTATTATGTTGAACCGGATTGTTCCCAGGCCGGCTACTTCTGGGCTGCCGCTGCTATAACCGGTGCAAAGATAAAAGTTAAAGGAATATCAAAAAACTCAAGTCAGGGCGATGTGCGTTTTGCAGATGTTCTGGAAGAAATGGGTTGTAAGGTATTTCATGAAAATGACGGCATTTCAGTGCGCGGGGATAAACTCTCGGCCATCGAGGTTGATATGGCCAACATGCCGGACATAGTCCCTACTCTTGCTGTTGTTGCGGCTTTTGCCGGAGGAACAACCATTATAAAAAATGTTGCACATTTAAGAAAAAAAGAATGCGATCGTCTAAGTTCTGTGGCAACAGAACTTTCAAAGATGAGAATTGAAGCAAATACAACTGAAAATGGTTTGGTTATAAAAGGCGGAAAGCCGGTTGGAGCAGAAATTAACACATACAATGATCATCGGATAGCCATGAGTTTTGCTGTTGCAGGCCTTGTGGTTCCAGGCATCAAAATAAAAGATGAAAAGTGTGTAGAAAAATCTTTTCCTGAATTCTGGAGTGTCTTTAAAGGGCTTTACGAATAATGAATATATATTTAATAGGATACAGGTGTACCGGAAAATCTTCAGTAGGAAAATCTCTTGCTAAAATACTCGGATGGTCTTTTCTGGATGCAGATGTTGAACTTGTTAAAGAATACAAGATAACTATTTCTGAAATTGTGGCTACAGAGGGCTGGGAATCATTTCGAAAAAAAGAAAAGCATGTATTGAAAAGACTTGGTTCTCTTGACAAACACGTAATAGCAACAGGAGGCGGAGCTATCCTTGATGAAGAAAATGTAAAAAATATTAAAAAAAGCGGGGTCAGTATCTGGTTAAGAGCAACACCTGAAACTGTCAAGGATAGAATTTTAAAGGATGAAACTACGGAAGATTCACGTCCATCTTTAACATCAAAAGGGCTCATGGAAGAGATCGAAGAAACCCTTATATGCCGAAATCCCTTTTATGAAAAGGCAATGGACTTTTCTGTGGATACAGATAATATTGATATAGAAAATGTATGCCTGACTATACAAAAAAAGCTGATAGAACAGGGAGCAAAGAAAAAAATGAACATCAAACGTCCAACATTGAACATCGAATGATGAAATCGCTTCGCTCCGATAGTTTATAAATTGGCAGAATACCTTATTCAAAATTCGATGTTGGACGTTCGATGTTGGACGTTCATCTTTTAAAGGGAAGCAAATATGCCTGGCAACACTTTCGGAAAGATGTTTAAAATAACGACATGGGGTGAATCACATGGAAAAGCTGTCGGCGTTGTAATTGATGGTTGCCCTCCAAAGATTCCTCTTGATGAGAAAATTATTCAGGCAATGCTGAACCGCAGACGTCCAGGCATGTCGGTTGCAAGTACAAGTCGAAAGGAACCTGATTCAGCTATTATTATGTCGGGCGTATTTGACGGCTTTACAACCGGCACTCCTATTATGATTATGGTTAAAAATAAGGATGCTGATTCAAAGGCTTACGGGCCTTATACGGATCTCTTTCGTCCCGGACATGGAGATATAACATATCTGGCTAAATATGGCATACGCGACTGGCGGGGAGGCGGCCGTGCCTCTGCACGAGAAACTGTTGGAAGGGTAGCGGCAGGAGCAGTTGCAAAAACTCTTCTGGAGAAGGAAAATGTCAGGATTCATGCGTACACTGTGGAACTTGGCGGGATAAAGGCGGAAAAACGCGATATAAAACTAATGGATAAAAATATGTTTTTCTGCCCGGATATGGATGCTGCTGAAAATATGGAAAAACGAGTTAAAAGTGTCCGGGGAAAAGGTAATTCATTAGGAGGTATTGTAGAAATAAAGGCGGAAGGGGTTCCAAGGGGTTTGGGTGATCCGGTATTCGACAAACTTGACGCAGATCTTGCAAAGGCAATAATGAGCATAGGTGCAGTAAAGGGAGTCGAGATCGGCTCCGGTTTTGAGGCTGCCGCAAAGCTTGGCTCTGAAAATAATGATCCAATAACTCCTGAAGGCTTTACATCAAACAATTCTGGAGGAATCCTTGCCGGAATATCTAACGGCGACGATATCTTAATACGCGCAGCAGTTAAACCTATACCTTCAATTACAATTGAACAAAACACAATTGACCGGTTCGGAAATCCAAGAACAATTTCCACAAAAGGACGTCACGATATATCGGCTATACCGCGCATCAATGTTGTATGTGAAGCAATGACATGCATTGTACTTGCAGATCATTTATTAAGACAAAAAGCAATATCATGGACAGATTAAACATAGGTATAATCGGCGGAACAGGAGGCATGGGCCGATGGTTCAAGCGTTTTTTCTCTGAAGCCGGCCACAATGTTTTAATTGCCGGCAGAAAAACGGAACTCACCTATAAAGATGTTGCCCAAAGGTGCGATGTAGTGATCTTAAGCGTGCCTCTTGATGCAGCCATATCTATTTCCGGGGAAATTGGCCCTGTAATGTGTCAAAATCAGCTTCTTATGGATTTTTGCTCTCTTAAAGAAAGTATTCTAAAAAATATGCTTTCTTCTACCTCAGCTCAGGTAACAGGAACACATCCCCTTTTCGGTCCTTTTACTGATTCCATAATGGGACAAAACATAATTGTATGCCATGGAAGAGGAACTAAATGGCTTGAATGGCTTGAAGATGAATTTACAAAAAAGGGGGCAATTGTTACGCACATGGATCCGGTTACTCACGACAGGAATATGGCTGTTGTCCAGGGGCTAACCCATCTTTTAACAATCTGTCTTGGCAGAACCCTCCAAAAATTAAACATGGCCCCTTCCGATGCTGTCTTGTATTCAACCCCTGTGTTCAGGTTGAAAATCGATCTGCTGGCACGTCTGTTTGCGCAGGATCCTGGTCTGTATGCAAGTCTTATAGGTAAAAATACACATGTTAAAGATGCTGTAGATACTTTTCTATCTGCTATGGATGAAGCAAAGGAATGCCTGTTATCCGGTCAGGACGAAAATGCAATATCTTTTATAGAAAATATCCGAGACTTTCTCGGAGATTATTGTCAGGACGGCCTTGAGGAGAGCAATAAAATATTAACAGCTCTTTATTCGTAGCCGTTCACGGCTTGAAACTTGAAATTGGAAAATAGAAATTGGGAAAAAACAGTACAAAAGCATGAAGACCAAATTTCTAATTTCGACGTTCCGTGAACCCGTATCTTTATTCAGAATTTCTTACATAACCTTCAAAATCCTTTTCCAGAAGAAAATGCGATATCATTTCACTGACCTTGTCCGCAGTATCAACCCGATAAACCCCTTTCTCATCACGACCAGCTTTTTTTTTAGTATTTTCAACTATTGTCTGAAGAGATCTGGTAGTCATTTCAACATTGGCATTTACAACAATTGTATCTTTAGAAGCATTCATTATGTGCCCATCTCCTTTTCCAATTCCAAGACGTATAATATCTACTAACCCGGCGATCCCTTTGAAATGACCAAAATTCAAAATTTTAAACATGGTGGAGCGCCATAGATATTGCATAAGTGCCTGATATATTTTGGTCATTTGATATTCGAAATTAGATATTGTTT
>DAOUSD010000169.1 GCA_030627405.1 Deltaproteobacteria bacterium | reverse complement strand
CTGGAAAATCTACAAACGAAAATTTCTCATTTATAAGAAAAAAGTTGATAAGCTGAGTACGCCCTGGTGTTGAACTTGTCTTAACCAGACGCTTCCGGTTTAAAAGTGTATTAATAAGAGAAGATTTACCTACATTGGAACGTCCTGCAAAAGCTATTTCCGGCAGGACGGCCGTAGGATACTGAGACGGCTTAACAGCACTTGTAATAAATTCAGCGGATTTTATTTTCATTTAATATTTAATGTGGTCGTTTACGGTTAACGGTAGGGGCGATCCTTGTGATCGCCCTGATTAGGGCGAATACAATATTTGCGCCCATAGTCGGGCGGTCTATACTACCTTATTAAGCGGATACTCAATTATACCTTCAGCGCCATTTTTAAGGAGGTCTGGGATTAAATCCCTGACAACATCGGAGTCCACGACTGTTTCTACTGAAAACCATTTTGACTGATAAAGGGGTGCTACTGTTGGGGCATTCAGACTTGGGAGCAGAGATACAATATTTTCAATTTTTGATTCAGGCACATTCATTTTAAGCCCAACCAGTTTTTCACCTAAAAGAGCTCCTTTGAGTAAAAGAGCTATCTGTTCTATCTTTTCTCTTTTAAAAGCATCCTCCCATGCATTGTGATTTGTGATAAGCTGAGTATTGGTTTTCATCAGTTCCTTTATAATGCGAAGTCCATGCGCCTTTATTGTGCTTTCAGTCTCAGTAACCTCAACGATGGCATCTGCAAGACCGGAAACAGCCTTTGCCTCTGTTGCGCCCCATGAAAATTCAATTGCAACATCAATACCCTTTTCAGCAAAGTATCTTTTCGTAAATTCAACCAGCTCTGTTGCCACTTTTTTCCCTTGAAGATCTTCGGGTTTATTAATCGGCGAGTCATAAGGAACGGCCAGCACCCACCTCGCAGGACGCGAACTTACCTTGGAGTAAACAAGATCGGCAACAACACGAACATCAGAGCTGTTTTCAGCAATCCAGTCCTTCCCTGTCAGCCCTGCATCAAGAGTTCCGTTTTCCACATAACGCGACATCTCCTGAGCCCTGCAAATTGCACATTCAATTGAGTCATCGTTAATTTCAGGGAAATAGCTTCTTCCATTAACATTTATCTTCCACCCGGACCGCTTGAAAAGTGCTATTGTGGCATTTTGCAGGCTGCCCTTGGGAATGCCCAGTTTTAATTTTCTACTCATTTCTTATATACCTCCTCAGGATCAAACAAAGGCTTTCCAATAATTTTTATTGATCCATCTTCTTCAACTCTTTTATAAAAACAGCTTTTATGACCCGTGTGACAGGCCGCACCTCCAACCTGTTCAACCTTCAAAAGAACCGTATCATCATCACAATCTATTCTTACCTCTTTAACTATCTGCGTATTCCCTGAAGTTTTTCCCTTTATCCAGAGTTCCTTCCTTGTACGGCTGTAAAATGTGGCGTTGCCTGTTGAAAGGGTTGTCTCCCAGGCTTCTTGATTCATAAAAGCCAGCATTAGTACTTCCCCTGTTTTATAATCCTGGACTATAGCGGGGACAAGGCCTCTGATTTTATTAAAATCGAGTCTGATCATGGGTATAAGCCTCGTTAATTTATAAACTTTCTGATGATGACGAATTAAAACTTGATTAGATAACTATATTATGTAATAAAGTCAAATTCTTTTTCATGTTAACGGATTCTTGAAAACTGTTTGGACATCTGATAATTTATAATATATGAAATTCGGAATTTTGTAATATGGCTAAACAAAAAAGCACATCTGAAATATTAAAAAAGCGAGCCAAGCAAAAAACAGGAAGATTTATAGCGAATATTTTCTTATGGTTTGCCAGGCTTATTGCATTAATAGTATTATCGAGCTCCATTACCATCGGCGGGATTTATTTTTACCTCAGCAGAGATCTTCCTAAAATTTCTTCTCTATCTGATTATCATCCTCCAATTATTACAACTGTTTATTCGGATGACAACAGAAAAATTGCTGAATTTTATAATGAACGCAGAATTGTTATACCTCTTTCCGAAATGCCGAAAATGCTCATAGACGCTTTTATTTCAGCAGAGGATGCAAGATTTTTTAAGCATAAAGGAATAGATTTTTTAAGCATTATGAGGGCTTATTTTAAAAATATCGAGGCTGGTACCATAGTTCAGGGTGGAAGTACTATTACTCAGCAGGTTACCAAGTCTTTCTTGCTCACACCTGAAAAAAGTTACACCCGCAAAATAAAAGAAGCTATTCTTGCATACCGCATAGACAAGAAATTTACCAAAGAAGAAATTCTCTTTCTATATTTGAACCAAATATATCTAGGACATGGCGCATATGGCGTGGAAGCTGCTTCAGAAAATTATTTCGGCAAATCCGCTAAAGACCTGAACATTGCTGAATGCGCTATTTTAGCAGGGCTGCCCCAGGCCCCCAGCAGATATTCACCTTTCAAAAGTCCTGAAAAAGCAAAGCAACGCCAGATATACGTTCTAAACCGCATGATTGCTGAAGGCTATATTACAAATATTCAAGCAACAGAAGCTATAAATACCGAACTGGATATAAAACCGCGGCGCAACTGGTATATTGAAAAGGTCCCCTTTTATACAGAACATATAAGGCGTTATGTTGAAAATAAATACGGCCCTGAGGCTTTATATAATGATGGCCTCAAGATTTATACCGCTGTTAATATTGAAATGCAGAAGACTGCGAGGAAAGAAATAGTAAAGGGGTTAAAGGCTCTTGACAAACGCCAGGGTTATCGGGGCCCTCTTAAACATCTATCGGAAGAAGAAATCGAAGCTTTTTCAAAAGAACTCCGGAAGGACCTTGAAGAAAATCCTGTTGAAGAAGGAAAAATAGTTAATGGAGTCGTAATTGAGGTTAATGATATTAACGATACCGCTATTGTTCGTATTGGAAATGCTCAGGGAATAATTAATATTAATAGTATGCGCTGGGCGAGAAAGCCTGATCCCGAAGTCCCCTACTACGAGTCAAGAGTAAAACATCCTGGAGAAGTCCTCGATATCGGCGATGTTATACTGGTAAAAATTAATAATAAAATAACAGACTCGGATCTATGGGAACTCGAACTGGAACAGGAGCCAAATGCCCAGGCAGCACTGCTTTCTATTGAGGCTGAAACAGGCCATGTAAAAGTAGTAGTCGGAGGAAGAGACTTCAGGAAAAGCCAGTTCAACAGGGCTATTCAATCGAGACGTCAGCCCGGTTCCGCTTTTAAGCCTATAATTTATGCGGCTGCAATTGATAAAGGATATACCCCTGCTAGTGTTATAATTGATTCTTCGATAGTATTTGAGGATACTGAAAATAATTTTACATGGAAACCCAGGAATTACGAAGAAAAATTTCACGGCCCTACCCTTCTGCGCGATGCCATTGCAAAGTCTCGTAATGTAGTAACCATCAAAATTTTAAAAGACATTGGTATTGATTACACAATAGATTATGCCAAAAAACTCGGCATTACTTCAAATCTGAGCAGGGATCTTTCAATAGCTCTGGGGTCTTCAGGGACGTCTCTGTTAGAAATTGTAAGAGCATATTCTGTCTTCGCCAACCTCGGCTACTTCATCGAACCTGTTTTTATAACCCGAATAATTGACCGAAACGGCAATGTGCTTGAGGAAGCCGCTATCAAAAGAAAAAAGGTAATAGATCAGAGCACAGCTTATATAATTACCAGCCTGCTTGAAGGAGTGGTAAAATATGGAACAGGCCGGAGGGTACGGGAATTGAACAGACCGGTTGCCGCCAAAACAGGCACAACAAACAATTTACATGATGCCTGGTTTGTGGGATACACCCCCCGCTATATTACCGGAACTTGGGTAGGCTTTGATGATGAAAAGTCCCTTGGTAAAGGTGAAACCGGCTCCAAGGCCGCAAGCCCTGTATGGCTTGGTTTCATGAAGCATGTACTTGCTGATAAACCTGTAAGGGTCTTCCATATACCGGAAGGAGTGGTTTTTTCTAAAATTGATGCAGAAACCGGACTGTTACCCATTCCTGAATCTAAAAGGACAGTATTCGAATGCTTCAAGGAAGGAACTCTACCAACGGAACATACAACAAAGCCCGATTCAATCACTGAACCTGAAAACTTTTTTAAATCAGGGATGTAAGGGAACCGTTGACAGTTCACAGTTTTTCCAATGAACTATGCAACAATTGAAGTATTTTAGTAAGAAGGCAAGAATAGATGAACTATGCTACCAACGTAAGTTTGTAGGGTGGATTTAGCAAAGCGAATCCACCAAAAACTGTAAATTCAATCAGCCATAGAGCCAAAATGGCGGAAAGTGTCCCGCTTTAAGTTGGTAGCCATAAGTAGTAAAGAAGGGAGGAGAATTGCAATGAATTCGAATTTAAACAGCGAACTTAATGCAGAGCTGTGCAAATTGCCTATTGAGCAACGGTTCCAAGTATTAGAATTTGCCCGAACCTTAACAAGAGCGAAAGTTCATGGCGTGAAAGGTCAAGATTTGTTGCGCTTTGCGGGTACTATCGAGTCTGAAGATCTTGCGACTATTACTCAAACCATCGAAGAAGGGTGCGAGAAAGTGAATTTTGATGAATGGTAGATTCTTGCTGGATACTAACATAGTAATTGCAATCTTTGCGAATGATCCTGCTGTCTGCCAAGCACTGACCAAAGCCAACGAGGTCTATTGTACCAAGCATTGTATTGGGAGAGCTCTATTACGGTGCCTACAAGTCGATTCATGCGAATGCTAATATGGCAAGAATAGATGAGTTTGCTGAAAGCTGTTCAGTTCTTACTTGCGACACAGACACTTCCTTACATTACGGAAAAGCAAAGAATGAGTTGCGTCTGAAGGGACGTCCTATTCCGGAAAACGATATCTGGATTGCTGCTGTCGCTAAACAGTGGGCTTTGACTTTGGTTTCACGAGATAACCATTTTCGAGAAGTCGATGGTTTGATCACTGTTGCATGGTGATCTCGGCTACTTTCAGCGCACGATCGTCAGATATACGGAGTTCACCATGATGGATAGAGG
>DAOUSD010000091.1 GCA_030627405.1 Deltaproteobacteria bacterium | reverse complement strand
TCATCCAAACGATCAAAGTTTGCAAAACACTCAGCCTCATCACAAACATATTCCACCGGATATCAAACATCATCGTATTGCTGCGCCTGAGATGAGTTTTATCCGACCCAATCTGGCTGCTCTGATTCGGGAGATTGATGCTTACGAGTCTTAGATCGCTGCTTGAACTAAAAAATCTAACTTATTATAAACGGATAGATCCGAATATATAGCTTGAGGCGTACGACATCCATAAAATTATAAATTTCCTTCAACCCAAAGTTGATATCCGGCAACTTGTTGAGAAAATATTCAGTCTATTTCCAGTGCTCAAAGAAAGACAAAAACAAAAAGCAGGAACATTAAGCAGTGGTGAGCAACAGATGCTCGCTATCGGCAGGGCACTGATGTTAAAACCAAAATTGCTCCTGTTGGATGAGCCATCACTGGGACTCTCTCCAAATTATGTGGATATGGTATTTGAAAGGATAAAAGAGATTAACAGCGAAGGGACTGCTATTCTGATAGTGGAACAGAATGCGAGAATGGCTTTGGAATATGCTGACAGAGGTTATGTATTTGAAATAGGCAAGATTGCCTTTGAAGATAAAGCAAAAAACCTACTTGAAAATGATGAAGTCAGAAAGTCGTTTTTGGGGGGATAAAATTGATGAAAACAGTTACTGAAGATGAAATAAAAAGTTTTGTTAATGATGTTATCAACCGATTCAATCCGGAACGTGTTATCCTGTTCGGTTCCCATGCTTCAGGAGACACGACACCAGACAGCGATGTAGATATTCTGGTGGTGATGGATTTTAAAAGCCGTCCCCATCAACAAGCTTTTGAAATTCGAAGGGCCATAAAGCGATCCTTTCCTCTTGATCTCCTTGTTCGGAGGCCCGCGGATATTGACCGCAGATTGAGACTGGGAGACTTTTTTATAAAGGAGATTATGCAGGAAGGCAAGGTGCTGTACGAAAAAGCTCGTAGTTGAATGGATCAAAAAAGCTAAAGGCGATGCCGGCACTATAATGTATCGGAGATAGGGCTCAAACGCTTAACTATTTGAAAGCCGGAAATTATCAAAAACGACAAGGATAAGCTGAGGGAGTTGTTTTTATGAAAGCTGCAAAAGATTATGTAGTGTTTTCTCTGGATGTATTTCGGGGCACTTAACTTTTTTAACTTATGTTTTGTTCCAGCCAAGAAATGAAAGGGGACGTGTAGCCGTCCCATCTACTCCTCCAAACGCTCTTCAAACCTATTCCGCCCAAGGAAATTTTGGGTAAATTCCTTTCTTTTATGATAATTGATCGTAAAACACCCCTGTCTTTTGTGATAAGTTGTTTCATAATATACTTGACTTTTCTGACTTATGAGATATTTTCAAGGTTATGAAACGAACAATTGACCAGATTCTAAAACAATGGAAAGGCAGCCGCGTCAGGCAGCCGCTTCTAATAAGAGGTGCGCGGCAAGTTGGGAAGACTTATTCGGTAACTGAATTTGGCAGGACAGCATTTGAAAATACTGTTTCTGTGAATTTTGAAGAACAGCCGGAATTGAGCCGTTGTTTTTCGGACTTTGATCCCAAAGGAATCATTGACCGATTATCCATTCTGACACGCATGACAATCAGCCCCGGACGGACTTTATTATTTCTGGATGAAATCCAGGAATGCCCGAAGGCGATTACTTCTTTGCGATATTTCCTTGAGAAAATGCCGGAACTTCATGTTATCGGCGCTGGATCGTTGATTGAGTTTGCATTGCACGCTAAGAACTTTCGTATGCCTGTCGGCCGTGTGCAAAGCGTGTATATGTATCCCATGTCATTTGGAGAATTCCTGACAGCAGTTGGTGAAGAGAGATTATTAGACTATATCCATACGGTTGATCTGCAAACTGGAATGGAACAGGTTTTTGCAACCAGACTTGAACAGCTATTACGGCAATACCTGTTAGTCGGCGGGATGCCAAGAGTTGTTAATGCCTTTAAAAATAAGGTTTTGATGAAAGAATTACAGAGACTGCAATCCGGGTTTATTCGGACTTATACAGATGATTTTGCCAAGTATGCATCAACAGCAAAACATAAATATTTGAAAGAAGTCTATTCCAGCGCCCCACAAATGGCTGGTCGGCGTTACAAGTATTCACATGTAAATCCGGGCATCGAAGCTAAATTCCTGAAGGAGGCGCTGGGGTTGCTGTGCGATGCGCGATGCCTGTCTAAAATATGCCACGCATCCGGCGCTGATGTACCTTTTTTGGCAACTGCCAATGAACGTAAATTCAAAATAGCGTTTCTCGATGTCGGTCTTATGCAAAATGCTCTTGGCGTGCAGGACTCTATTATTCTTGATAACTCTATTATGCAAATCAATGCAGGCGGTATTGCAGAGCAGTATGTCGCTCAAGAGTTGCTTGCATGCGCGGATCCTTATTCTGACAAAAAATTACATTTTTGGGCAAGGGAAGCCCGAGGGAGCAATGCTGAAGTTGATTTTCTAATAGAAATTGAAGGCATGCCGATACCGGTAGAGGTGAAGGCCGGCGCGAGGGGTTCACTGAAGAGCATGAGGCTTTTCCTTAAAGAATATCCCAAAGCACTGCTTGGTGTCCGGTATTCAATGCACGAGTTGTCATATTTTGATCAAATACTGTCTATTCCACTATACATGATTAGCCAGACACAACGCCTGGTCCGGAGCCGGGTAAATTCCTTTCCCGGCCCCAGAGTTTCATAGGGGGAGTACCCCTTTGAAATTTGCATTGCATTGCATTTTAGATTGATAATGTGTATATTATTTTGAATATATATGAGGTGTTATGCGAACCAATATTGTCATCGATGACACACTAATGGCCAAAGCCATGAAAGTCAGCGCATTAAAAACAAAAAAGGCCTTGGTCGAAAGTGGGTTACGCCTTATAATCCAAGTCAAAAAACAAGAACGCATAAAAAGCTTACGAGGCAAGCTAAAATGGGATGATGACCTTGATAAGATGCAAAAACCTGCCTGAGTATCATCCGGTTTCGAGAAATTGGAGGATATGAAATTGCTTTGCAGAGCGCCCAAAATTACAGGTTGCTGCGGAAAAAAAGGAGTAACTGTCAGAAAGACAAAGAGCTTTGACACCATTGAGCACCCAAGTCGTCTCAATCCTTAAAGGTTATGCAAACATTAATCGCCCTTTAGCTCGCGGAATTTCACGCCCCAGCTCTTTTGCAGTTTCAATCCACTCATTTATAATAATTTCAGCATTTGAAAGGGCTTTTTTATACGTTTTTCCATCTGCCATGCATCCAGGCAATTCAGGAACTTCGGCAATAAACGATTTATCTTCGTCACTCCAAAAAATAATTATTTCATATTTAGTCATCGTCTACTCCCCAATTTAGTTTGTATTTTAATATGATTGAAAATGAAATTCATTTGGGCAGATATAAGATTGTAAAAAAACATGGGGAAAGTCCAGAGCAATATCCATTCTGTGATGATGAAGATTGGTAGCTAAAACTCAAGAGTCCACACAACAATGGGGTCAACCAAACCGCAAACAGCTCGAAAAATCGCAGTGTCGTGGAAAGCCTATTGTCCGGGGGACACGTATCTCAGTAGAATTCGTTCTTGATTTATTAGCTTCCGGGGTTTCAGAGAAAGAAATTCTTGAAGACTACCCGCATCTCACGAAAAAAGATATTCATGCTTGTCTCAGGTATGCTGCTCGTTCCTGTAAGATTGAAAGAGGGATGATGACTGCAATTTAATCCATAGCCCATTTGAGCAGTAAGCTTCCCCAGGTAAAACCCGCACCAAATGTTGAGAGAATAACCCAGTCTCCCTTATTCATCATTTTTTTCTCATAAGCTTCCGACATGGCGATAGGTATTGTCCCTGCGGTTGTATTGCCATATTTGTTTATGTTTATAATGACCTGTTCTTTATTTAGTCCCAGCTTATTTGTTACAGCATCAATTATTCTTAAATTAGCCTGATGGGGTATTAGAAGTTTTATATCTTTGGCAGTAAGTCCGTTTTTTTCCATAATTTTTGTTGCGACATCTGCCATGCCGTTAACTGCATGTTTAAATACTGTTTTACCTTCCTGATAAAGATAGTGTTTTTTTGCTTTTACAGTTTCATGAGAGGCCGGCAGTAAACTTCCTCCAGCCGGCATGCCTAAATACTTATATCCCGAGCCATCTAAATGAAGAATAAAATCCTCAACTCCAAGATCTTTATCATTTGACGGTTCTAACAGAACAGCTCCTGCACCGTCTCCGAATATAGGGCATGTGTTTCGATCCCCATAGTCAATTATGGAGCTCATCTTGTCGGCCCCGATTACCATAATTTTATCATGTTTTCCTGTTTCAATAAATTGAGAAGCAGTAGCTAAAGCGTAAACAAATCCTGTGCAGGCACCATTTAGATCAAATCCCCAGCCTTTTGTGGTATTAAGCTCTTTTTGAACTAGAGATGCCGTGGCTGGGAAAGGCATATCAGGAGTTATTGTGGCAACTATAATTAGATCAAGTTCATCGGCGGATATGTTTCTCTGCTCAAGAACTGTCTTTGCAGCTTTGGCTGCCATGCAAGAAGTACCTTTATCGTTATCAAGAATTCTTCTTTCCTTTATTCCCGTACGTGTTGTTATCCATTCATCACTTGTATCAACCATTTGTTCCAGATCTTTATTTGTAAGTTTTCGATCCGGAACATAATGACCGACACCCGTAATAATTGCGCGCATTAAAAGCCTCCTGTATTTTTTTCTTTGAAGAATTTATTTTGAAATTTAGGTTCAACTATCATATGCTGTTTTTCGATGCAATATCTTTACTAAAAGTAATTGTAACTATGTGAAAATCAGATTAATTTAACAAGTTATTTTTGAGCAAACCCTTAATAAAACTCAAAGGGCGGATAATAATGGAAAAGATTGATGCTATAAAGAGCATATTGAAAAGGATATATGGTGAAGAGCAGGCAGACATTGCACTTAAAAAAATTCTTACACTAATAGAAAATTTTCCATTTAAACAAAGAACAAAAGCAAAGAATTATTTTTCTCAAGAGGATGTGATCCTTATAACTTATGGTGATTCTTTAAATAAAGAGGGAGAAGTTCCTCTGAGCACACTTTGTAATTTTGCAGACAAGTACTTTAAAGGAATTTTTTCTACTATACATATCCTGCCGTTTTCCCCATTTTCCTCAGATGATGGTTTTTCAGTTATAGACTTTTATTCTGTTAATCCTGAGCTTGGCTCTTGGGGGGATATAAAAAAGTCAGCCAGCAATTTTAAACTTATGTTTGATCTTGTCTTAAATCATATTTCCTCAAAAAGCAGCTGGTTCAATAAATATTTAGATGAAGAGAAAGGATATGAAGATCTCTGCATAGAAGTCGATCCATCAACCGACTTGTCAGATGTGGTAAGACCTCGATCTTTGCCACTGCTGACTAAATTCAAAAAAAGTTCGGGGAAAACAGTTCATGTTTGGACGACATTCAGCTCTGATCAGATTGATCTCAATTATAAAAGTCCTGATGTTCTTGAAAAAATGATTGAAGTCCTGCTTTTTTATGTAGAAAATGGAGCAAAAGCCATACGTCTTGATGCTATTGCTTATCTGTGGAAAGAGATAGGTACAAATTGTATCCATTTAAGCCGGACTCATGACATTGTTAAGCTTTTTCGCAGGGTATTAGACTTAATTGCTCCTGAAGTTATAATTATTACGGAAACAAACGTACCCCATGAAGAAAATATAAGCTATTTCGGAGATGGCAATGACGAGGCACAGATGGTTTATAATTTTACATTGCCGCCGCTGCTTTTTTATTCGTTTGCAACCGGAGATTCAAAAATTTTGTCAGATTGGGCAAGGGGGCTTAAATTAGGATCATCAAGCAACACCTTTTTCAATTTTACAGCATCGCATGACGGTATTGGTGTGCGGCCGTTAGAGGGAATATTGCCGGATAAGGAAATTGGCCGGCTTGTAGAAATTGTCAGAAGAAATGGCGGATACATTTCATTTAAGAACAATCCTGACGGAACAGAAAGTCCTTATGAGATGAATATTACTTATGTCGATGCTTTAATAAACAATGAAACAGAAATGGGCATTAATAGATTTCTTGCTTCACAGGCTATACAGTTTGCTCTCCCTGGAGTGCCTGCTGTGTATATTCACAGCATCCTGGGTTCACGGAACTGGAGAGAAGGGGTTGAGCGTACGAACAGGAATAGAACTATAAATAGAGAAAAACTTCAAATTGAAGAAGTATTATCTCAATTAAAAAATCCGGGGAGTTTTCGTTCCAGGATTTTTTCTTCTTATATAAATTTAATCAAAGTCAGAAAAAGGCAACGTGCTTTTCATCCAAACGCTTCATTCGAGGTGCTTGATATCGATCCTGAAATATTTGCTATCGTAAGGTATTGCAATAATCAGACTATCTATTCATTTACAAATATTTCATCCAAATATGTTTCTTTGTCTTTATCGGGAAAAGGTGTGCCCTCTGAGATGAAAGATCTTCTAACCGGTAAAATGTTTAACACAGATTCATTGCTGTTAAATCCCTACCAGTATGTATGGCTCAGGAACGATACAAAATTATGAGGCTCAGGTTTAGAGGCAAAAGGCATTAATTTTTATTTCGGCCGAACTTGATAGTATAGGAATTTCCATTTTATGCCTAATGAATTCGGTATTATAGGATATAGGTGGTTTTTTTATCTTGATAGTATAGAAATCTCCATTTTGTTGAGTA
>DAOUSD010000102.1 GCA_030627405.1 Deltaproteobacteria bacterium | reverse complement strand
TGTTCGATCTTTTGAATTTCCGGTATTACCTGGGGTATCCTGAAAAATACGCCGATTCCTGCCAGAATCAGTGCAACTCCCCATACAATATGAATATTTTTATTTTTTGCCATATCTCTATCCTTTATTTCGGCTTTTTTGCATTTCTAAAAATGCGGTTGGATTTGTTTCCTTAATGTATTTTTTAATACCATTAACTATGGCTTCACACAATCGTTCCTGATATTTTGGAGTTATTAATCTTTTACATTCTTTTGAATTACTTATAAATGACGTTTCTATCAGAATGGCGGGCATTTGAGCTCCGAGAAGAACATAAAACGGCGCCTGCTTAACTCCTTTATTATTTATTTTGCTATATTTATTCTTTTTTAGACAGTTGCACAAAGCTGTCTGCACATGGCCGGCAAGACGGCTGGACTCATTTATTTTTGCATTCTGCATTAGATCACTTAAGATTGTCTGAAGATCGCTTATATTTTTTGTAGATGTGGCATTTTCACGCGCGGCAACTAAAATGGATTCATCATCTGTAGCAAGATTGAGGAAATATGTCTCAATTCCGAATGCCCTCCTGCTTCTTGCAGCATTTGTGTGTATTGATATAAAAAGGTCTGCATTTTTTGTGTTTGCAATAGCTGTCCTTTCTTCCAAAGTTAAATAACGGTCACGAGTTCTGGTAAGAAATACTTCACATTGCAGCTCTTTGCGGATCTTTTTTGCAAGCTGCTTTGCTATCTTAAGAACAACATCTTTTTCATAAACGCCTTTAAGATATCCTGATGCCCCTCTATCACGTCCGCCATGACCCGGATCTATAACTATACGGTTTACTCCAAGGGCAAGCTGTTTTGCCAAAGCGCTTGTTGTAATTTTTTTGTCCTCTTTTGTGGTCTTAAATTTTGATGGTTTTGTTCCCCAGACATCAATGACAATTCTAAATGGATTTTTAAGAGAAAAGATTTTATAGGTTTTAAAAGACTTTATATCAACTACAACTCGAACCATATCTGCGGTAAACTGGCCGGCTCTTGCATCACTCAGCAAATCGTCATTTATGGGAATTGTCTTTTTTATCCCATTTCCAAGTCTGCTGTTTTGCAAATCAACACAAAGTCTTTTAGGTTTTTGAATTGATGGGTCTTTTCTCAGCAGTCTGTGATTATATGCTGCTTCCCTGTCCGCATCGATAACAATTCGAGTATAGCTTGGATTGGACCAGTATCTGAGGCCGGTTATAGTGACGACTTTATTTGTTTTGGATGGCTTAATATTTTTTTTAAGCTTTTTTTTCTCAGAAAGCGATTTCTTTTTAGTAGATACCTTTATTTTTTTTAAGCTTTTCTTTCTTTCTTTTTTTGAAAAAACACGAATCTTTTTTATAGCTTTACCTTTGTATTCGCTTTTTGGGAACTGCTTTACTATACGCTCAAAGATATCAACGGCTTCCTTCCTGTCTGACTCTCTTGATGAAACTTTGTATAGTTTACCATAAAGCTCCCCTGACATATATAGACCTGCTGCTGCCCATGAACCTTTTGGATCATGTTTGTAAACCGCCTGGAACTTCTCAATGCAACGCAGCCAGTTATGTCTGTATTTCCGTTTATCGGAGTTATTGCGAAGCTTCTTATAACAGGTTTCGGCTTTAAAATATTTATCCTTTGCCGTGATAGCAAATGACGTGCCGGGCCATAAGATTACAAGAACATAGCAACAGATGAGTAAACTAAATAATATGGTTTTTTTATTCAGCATAATAATACTACAGGGGTCAGGGGCCAGGGATTAGCCTCCCATACGCGCTAACGCTAACATATTAAAAGATGAACGTCCAACATCGAACATTGAACGTCGAACGTCGAATAATGATGTCGCTCCGCTCCGTCAGTTTATAAATTGGCAGAATACCTTATTCAACATTCGATGTTGGACGTTCGATGTTCGATGTTCATCTCTTCTTTCATCTTTTCCCATTCGATGTTCGATGTTCATTTTTTTTCAGTTTTTCCTTAAGTTCATTTAGATAATTAAGTGCTTCAATAGGAGTTGTCTTGGATATATCAAGCTGCTGCAGCTTTTCAATTACAAAAGTTTCAGGTTGTTTGAATAGATTAAGCTGTACCTGTTGTTTATCATGGTCACCCATAATACTTGCATGCTGTCTGTCCGGCGGGATAGAAGCTCCGTTTAATTTGTTTTCCCTGCTCTCTATATTATAAAGAATCTTTTTCGCACGCTTTATAACATATTCAGGGATACCTGCAAGACGTGCGACCTGAATACCGTAACTTCGATTTGTACCACCTTCGACCAGTTTTCTCAAAAAAATTATTTCATCATTCCATTCCTTTACTGCAATATTATAATTTTTTATTCTATGTTTTTTTTGCGCCAGATCAGTCAGTTCGTGGTAATGTGTTGCAAATAGAGTTTTAACTCCTTTTTGATTTAAATCATGCAGATATTCTGCTACTGCCCAGGCTATGCTTAAACCGTCAAAGGTGCTTGTACCCCTGCCGATCTCATCCATGATAACAAGACTTTGTTCATTTGCATTGTTCAAGATATTGGCTGTTTCCTCCATCTCTACCATGAAAGTGCTCTGGCCTGAAGAAAGATTGTCAAGCGCTCCTACACGGGTAAATATTCTATCTGTTACATTTATGGAGGCCTTTTTTGCAGGGACAAATGAGCCCATCTGAGCCATAAGCACTATAAGCGCCACCTGCCTGAGAATGGTTGATTTGCCTGCCATGTTGGGACCGGTAATAATGATTATCTGGTTGTCATCATTATCAATATTGATGGAATTAGGCACAAATCGTTCGCCGGCTATCATTTTTTCCACTACGGGGTGACGCCCGTCTTCAATTATAATACGGCCATCAGTATTGATCTGCGGCCTGTTATAGTCATTCTGCTCTGCTATTTCAGCAAGATTAAGCAGACAATCAAGTCTGGCTAAAAATTGTGCGGCATGCTGAATGGTTTTATTGTTTGTTATGACCTGTTCCCGTATTCCATTAAATATTTCATATTCGAGCGCTGATCTTCGCTCTTCCGCACCTAATACCTTTTTTTCGTATGCTTTGAGTTCGTCGGTAATGTAACGTTCTGCATTTACTAAAGTCTGCTTGCGTACATAATTAGCTGGAACAATCTCTGAGTGAGTTTTCGGGATTTCAATATAATATCCGAATACTTTATTATATCTTACCTTGAGTGAGTTTATTCCTGTTGCATCCTTTTCCCTGGTTTCTAACCGTGCAAGCCAGCCCTTACCTTCCTGGCTGAGATTTATAAGACCGTCTAATTCCTTATTATAACCTTTCTTGATTATTCCGCCTTCATTGACCGTAAGCGGTGCATCTTCACGGATTGAACTATCTATGAGATTTGCCGGCCCATAAAGCCGATCAGGGTTTAAGGTCAATTTAAAAAGTTCTGATTGAAGAAGCGAAAGAGCCGAACAGATATCCGGCAGACTTTGAATTGACTGTTTTAAGGCAATAAGATCACGTGCATTTGAATGCCCCATGCATATCTTACTGCATAGACGTTCAAGGTCATAAACCGATTTTAAACTCTCCCTCAGTCTTTTGCGTACTTGTATATTGTCTTTTGCCTCTTCAACAGCATCGTGTCTTAATTTTATCTTATCTATGTCAATCAGAGGGTATCTTATCCATGTTTTAAGCAGCCTGCCTCCCATGGAAGTTATTGTCCTGTCAATTATATTGATAAGGGTGCCTGGCTTTGAACCAGTACGAATATTTTTTATAAGCTCAAGATTTCTGCTGCTAATGTCATCAACTATAAGATAATTACTTAATTTGTATGTTTCTATTCCGGTAATATGATCAAGCTGCTGCTTCTGGGTATCCAGTACATAAAATATAAGTGCCCCGGCAGCACTGACACCTGCTTTTAATTTTTCACATCCAAAACCTTCAAGTGAAACTGTTTTAAATTGTTTTATAAGTCGTTCCCTGGCTTTTCTATACTCAAAAACCTTGTCATCTAAAAAGGTTATAGATTTTTCTGATAAAGCATTATTGATCTGAAAAAAAAGTGGAGCGTTTTTTATTGACTCGGGGAGTAAAATTTCGCTTGGGGATATGCGAAGGGCTTCATCTATAACTGAAAGAAAGTCTTTAGATTCATATACCCTGAAACTTCCGGTTGATATATCTAAACATGAAAGGCCAATGGCATTGTCGCAGGCTATAGCAAGAATATAATTATTTGATTTTTCGTCTAATAATTCGTCATCTAAAATCATTCCCGGGGTGATAACTCTGACTACATCTCTTTTTACCAGCCCCTTTGATGCCGCAGGATCTTCAACTTGTTCACATATTGCCACCTTGCAGCCATTATCTATCAGACGTGCAATATAATTTTGTGCGGCACGGAAAGGAACGCCGCACATTGGAATTGGATGCTCGTCTTTCTTGTTTCTTGAGGTTAGAGTTATTTCAAGTATCCTGGATGCAGTCTTTGCATCCTCAAAAAACATTTCATAAAAATCTCCCATTCGATAAAAAAGTATTGAATCAGCGTACTTTTCCTTAATGGATAAGTATTGCTTAATCATAGGAGTTACTTTAGAAAGATTCATGCACTTTTTTGCTCTTCTTCTTCCTCATTTTCTTTGTTATTGCCGGATGAACCGCCTTTTAACGATTCTAATTCATTGATAAGTAATGTTATATTTTCATTTTGTGAATCTATTTCAGATCCAAGGCTTTTTACAGCTTTTCTGAATTTGAGCCGATCGATCAGCGTAAATATATATGAGATAATAAATCCTGTCAAAAAAATGGCAGCAAAAAGAATTGCTATAAGAAATTCAGGTGTCTCATATTTTTTAAAGATAAGATCTATAATCAAACTTTGTTTTACCATAAAAAAATCCTGATTCTGAAAAATAACTATTCCAATTAATCCAAAAATAACTGCCCAGAAACCGATCTTAAAATTTTTCATATTGTTTCTCCTGTCATGTCAAGTCGTTAGATCTAAAAACATAATGCATAGCTTTACGTTCAAAGAAACAAATCTTTTATCTAAAACAAACCAGCTTTCATTTAGGAAAGAGCTGTTTTACTGTCACCCAACACCTGATTCCAGATACCTGTTTTTTTACTCTTTTCCGTTATGAAACTCAACCCTTTTTTCTCTTTGACATTAGTCGAGTGGTTAACAGCTCGACTATTTACAGGTATCAGTTCCAAATTACCCCATAAGCCTATTTCCTTACCCATAATAATTGCAATGGCGTCAATCCCTTCAATATTTTTCCCAATATCAATTGCCTTTGGGATATCAGCTTTTGATTTAATATGATTGCCTATTGAAGTTGCTGCTGCATCGGCAAGAGGGCATGATTCTGATAATACACATACAGCATCAGCATTGCCAAGGCTTAATGAATGTCCAACAGTACCTGATGATGTACACACAGCAGCAGGTTTTTTTATTGAATCTATTCGAAATCCAATACGTAAGCTTAATGGAGATTTGCCTGCAAAAATACCTATTTTAACCGGTTCATTAGTCTTTAAAAAAATGTCGCCTCCATTTTCTACAACAACTTCATCAGAAAATGATAAAAGATCAAGTCCAACATATTCTGCAATTGCGCCGGCAACCGCAGCCATTGGCCCAACACCTGCTTTATTACCGGCATTTACCATATCTCTGACTATGCTCGGTGCAGGACCGTTAATTTGCCACGGTTTAAGTGTTTTTTCAAATTCAGGATACCTGTTAATATAACTCTCAACATATCCTCTATATTTCAAAACCAATTCTGTTGTTTTATCCGCAAGGATTCCCCCGGCATGTATGAACAAATCTGTTTCTTTAACAACTACATTAAAGGAGACCGGATCATTTTTTTTTACCAGATTGCGGTAGGTACGGTTTTTATGCATATTATTGTAACGGTTTACAGTTCACGGTTCACAGTTTGCAGTTGATCAAAACATAAAACTGTTAACTGTAAACCGTGAACTGTTATTACTTTATTTGAATTTTCGGTCTCATTTCAATTGGGCATTGTCTCAAGAAATACTTATCCGTCATACCGGCAATAAAGTCTCTTACAATTTCTTCTTTGCTGTGATTTTCAATATAATCGAATGACATATCTTCTAAAAATCTTGTGAAAATCACTGAGGAATGTTTCTCATTTTCAACATCATCGAGATATTTTTCAAAAAGCATTTCAAAAAGTTTTTTTATTCTGCCCAGGTTGGTTTTAATTTTTGAATTCATGTAGATATATTCGAGGTTAAAAGCCTTCAGGCTTTTCAAGGCATCAGATATTCCAGGACTAAATGCTATATATGATTTTTGAAAGCTGTTTTCTATAATATCCGTAACGAGATTATATACAATTGTTCCGTTAGTGTTTCCCAGAATTTTTACAATATCCTCCGGGATATCGGAACGTTTAATTACTTTCAATCTTATGGCATCTTCTATATCTCTTCCAATGTAGCTGATAGTATCTGCCATGCGTACAACACAGCCTTCAAGAGTCATGGGAATCAGTTGCATATCCGGC
>DAOUSD010000243.1 GCA_030627405.1 Deltaproteobacteria bacterium | reverse complement strand
TATTAATCACCCATCGGGTGAAATGTTATTATTTAATAACATCTTGATATAGTTTGACTAATAGCTAAAAGCTAATGGCTAATCGCTCATTTTAGGTAATAATTGCAGGGGTGCCTGTCCGGCTGAGAAAATACCCTTTGAACCTGACCTGGATTATACCAGCGTAGGGAGCGGGAACTAAAATTTTGTTACGCTTTTATTTTCAAAGGGCCATATCTCCGGTAAGGAAGGTATCGGCCTTTTTTAATTTACAGGATTGATATTATAGCAGTTCTCAAGGAGATAAGTCATGGGCATCAGCAGGGTTCTGACCATCGCTGGATCGGATTCAGGCGGAGGAGCTGGGATACAGGCGGATTTGAAGACTATCACCGTCTTGGGCGGATTCGGAATGAGTGTCATAACTGCTTTGACCGCTCAAAATACTCTTGGCGTACAGGGAGTTTATGAAGTCCCGGAAGATTTTGTAGAAAAGCAGTTCGATTCCGTAGCCACAGATATAGGAATTGATGCAGCCAAAACCGGGATGCTGTCCAATTCCAGAATAATAAGAGTGGTTTCTAAAAAGCTGCGGCAATATGGAATAAATAAGCTCGTTGTAGATCCTGTAATGGTGGCAAAAGGAGGGGCTCCACTTATAGAAAATAAAGCAAAAAAATCTCTGATAGAAGAACTTTTGCCTCTATCTCTTATAATTACACCAAACATTCCGGAAGCTGAAGAACTGGCTAAAATCAAGGTATCATCTATTGACGATATGAAAAAATCAGCCGAAATTATCTGCGGGTTAGGGGCAAAAAACGTGGTTGTAAAGGGTGGACATCTTGCCGGCAATCCTGTGGACATTTTGTATGATGGAAAAAACTTTCACGAGTTTACTTCTGAGAGAATAGATACGAAAAATACTCATGGTACCGGATGTACATTTTCCGCTGCCATTGCTACAAAGCTTGCCGATGGAAAATCTGTTTTTGAGGCAGTAAAAACAGCAAAAGAATACACAACTACCGCCATAAGATTTTCTCTGGATATAGGCAGCGGGCATGGCCCTACAAACCACCTGGCCCATGTTCTGCAGGAAAGTGAACGATATGACTGTATTCAAAAACTTAAGGCTGCTTTGCAAAGATTAAATGCTGAAAAATGCGGAAATATTATTCCCGAAGTACAATCAAACCTGGGATATGCCCTGCCTCATGCAAACAAGGCAGAAGACATTGCAGCCATACCGGGGCGAATTATCAGGATTGGAGAAGAGACCGGAACTTTCGGCGATATAGCTTTTGGAGCTTCCAGTCATATTGCCAGCATAATCCTGAGTGCCATGAAATACAATATGGACTACCGATGCGCTATGAATATAAGGTTTTCCAAAGACATTATCAATATATGCATGTCATTGGGATTTGATGTGGATAATTTTGACCGATCTGATGAGCCTGATGATACAAAGTTTAAAGAGGGGTATTCTTTAAAATGGGGAACCAATTCCGTACTTTCAAAGAGGAATTCAATACCGGATATAATTTTTGACCGCGGTGATCTGGGAAAGGAGCCGATGATAAGAGTTCTCGGGAAAAATCCTGCCGAGGTTGTCGACAAGGTATTGAGTATATCAAAGAAATTAAAAACGTAACCCAATAAGTTGTGGCATCGACTCCTGGATTCCCGCCTTCACGGGAATGACAATCTCGTCTAATCGTCCGTCATTCCCGCAAAAGCGGGAATCCAGACAATAGTCGCAAAATATGATTTACCAAAGCTTTTTGAGAATTTACCTATTAATATACAATGAATTGTTCATAGCTGATTAGCTCAACAGCTTAACAGCTCAACAGCTCGCCCGAAGGGCGCTAATTTAAGGAGTGTAATAATATTATGGCATTGAACGAACTTATAATAACCAGAGCAATAATAGACCGTTTTTCACAAAAATTTCTGGATTATACAGAGGTTGATACTGCAATAGTCGGCGGAGGCCCATCCGGACTTGTAGCAGCGTATTTTCTGGCAAAAGCCGGCAAAAAAGTAGCTCTTTATGAACGCAAGTTAAGTCTGGGCGGAGGAATGTGGGGCGGCGGAATGATGTTTAACGAAATAGTGGTACAAAAAGAAGGCAAAGAAATACTGGATATTTTTGATATAAAAACAAGAGAATATCAGCCGGGATATTTTACAGCAGATGCCATTGAATCCATTACCACGATATGCTCATATGCAACTAAGGCGGGAGCAAAAATCTTTAATTGTATGAGTGTGGAAGACGTTGTAATTCGGGAAAATCGCGTTATTGGTCTTGTCATTATATGGTCACCTGTGGAAATGGCGGGACTTCATGTTGACCCCCTTACAATTATGGCAAAAAATATTATTGATGCAACAGGACATGCAACAGAAATGCTTCATGTTATTGAGCGAAAAGCAGATATGAAGTTAAATACTGAAAGCGGGGGAGTAATGGGCGAACGGTCCATGTGGGCAGAAAAGGCAGAAAAACTGACAATTGAAAATACCAGAGAAATCTGCCCGGGCGTATATGTCGCAGGAATGTCGGCAAACGCTGCTTTTGGCGGCCCAAGAATGGGGCCAATCTTCGGAGGAATGCTTCTCTCAGGAAAGAAAATAGCGGAGCTTATTATTGCAAAAACGGAGATATAAATTATGACTCAATTAGAAATGGCACGTAAAAATAAAATCTCGGAAGAAATGGAGTTGTGTGCCGAATATGAAGGAGTTGACCCTGAATTCATTCGCAAGGGAGTTGAAGATGGCAATATAGTAGTAATAAGAAACAAAAAGCACAAATCTATTTTACCTCTCGCAATTGGTAAGGGTTTAAAAACAAAAGTCAACGCCAATATCGGAACGTCAAAAGACCGTACAGATATTGACCTGGAACTCAAGAAGGTAAGAATATCCGTTGCCGCCGGAGCAGATACTATTATGGATCTCTCTACAGGCGGCGATATCAAAGCGATAAGAAAAGCAATTATCAAAGAATCATCATTGGTAATTGGAACAGTACCTATATATCAAGCCGCTGTTCAGATGCTGAATTCTAAAAAAGCTATTGTTGAAATGACCGCTGAAGACATGTTTGGAGTCATAGAAGAAAATGGTGAAGACGGTGTGGATTTCATTACAGTTCATTGCGGGATAACAAAAAAAAGTATCGGCTGTCTTGAAATTGGAGGGCGTCATTTAGGCATTGTCAGCAGAGGAGGATCTTTTTTAGCTAATTGGATAAGGTGTAACAAAAGAGAAAATCCTCTCTATGAACAATATGATAAATTACTTGAAATAGCCAAACGTTACGACATGGTCCTCAGTCTCGGCGATGGTTTGAGGCCGGGATGTATTGCCGATGCAACTGACAGGGCACAAATTGAAGAGCTGATAACCCTTGGCGAACTTACAAAAAGAGCAAGAGATCAAGGTGTTCAGGTTATGATTGAAGGCCCCGGACATGTTCCAATCAGAGAAATTAAGGCTAATGTTGAGCTGGAAAAAAGTCTTTGCCAGGGAGCTCCATTCTATGTACTTGGTCCAATTCCCACAGACATAGCGCCTGGCTATGACCACATTACTGCCGCTATTGGAGGAGCCATTGCCGGATCAGCCGGCGCAGACTTCCTGTGTTATGTTACTCCGGCTGAGCATTTAAGACTACCTACTATAGAAGATGTAAAAGAAGGTATAATTGCTTCAAAGATTGCCGCTCACATTGCAGACATCGCAAAGGGGGTTCCCGGCGCAATTGAAAAAGATTTACTCATGGCAAAATACAGAAATGAATTCAACTGGGAAGGTCAGGTAAACATTTCTATAGACCCTGAAAAAGTAAGAGCCTGTCTGGAAACCAGCGAAAGTGCCGGTAAAGAAGGCTGTACCATGTGTGGTGAGTTCTGTGCGATTAAACTGGGGAAAATATAGATTTCCAGATAAATAATTTCAACCTGTGCGGTTAGCCATTAGCGGTTAGCCGTTAGCATTGAAAAGGGATGGAAATGAGAGATTTTAGAGAACTTAAAGTATGGGAGAAAGCCCATCGT
>DAOUSD010000196.1 GCA_030627405.1 Deltaproteobacteria bacterium | reverse complement strand
TCAGGGTAGCGCGGGAGCACAAGGCCAGCATGATCGTTATGGGAACCACAGGCAAGGACCGCTTCAAAGAGTTCTGGCTGGGAAGTGTTTCTCACCGTGTAACAGAGGAATCGGAACTTCCTGTACTTTTGGTGCCATAACAATGAAATAAAAAAGCTGTTAGCCATTAGCTGTTTGATTTTTTAAGCTAAAGGCTAATTGCTAAAAGCTAACTGCTACATAAAAAAAGGGCGGATAAACGAATTTCCGCCCTTTTTTATTCTTGAGTCTGTTTTATTTTGTTATATTATTCCATCCCGATGATCGATACTTTCTCCCACCTTTTGCAATAATCAATGCCTCTATGTTTGATAACGAACCGGCAAGATTAATGCTGTCTTTTGGGCTATGAATAAAAAGAGATGTAGAGAGAGCATCTGCCTGCATAACGGTAGGAGCAAGGACTGTGGCACTTATTGTCTGAACCGGTGAATCTCCGGTTGATGTATCAATGATATGGTGATGAATTTTATCTTTATCAAAATAGTTTTCATAATTGCCGGACGTAGCCACTGCACCGTTGTTCAGCTCAAACAATTCAGTAACTTCTCTTTTTCCCAAAGGATCTTTTATTCCAATTTTCCAGGCTTTATCGGGACCGTTTCCTCCAATAACTCTAACATCACCTCCAGCATTGATCAGGGCGTATTTTATTCCGTTTAATTTTATAAGATTTGCTGCCTGATCAACAATGTAACCTTTTGCTATACCATCCAGCGAGATCTGCATTCCATCCTTGAGCAATCTTACGCCCTGTTTGTCAATTTTAATGTTTTCAAAATTTACAAGCTTCATCTTCTCATTTATCTGTTTCAACGATGGGGAAGAACCTGTTGATTCATAGGATTTTTTATACAGCTCTAAAACAGGAAGAACTGTAATGTCAAATGCACCTTTACTAATATAATTATAAAAGGCGCTTTGATGCAGGACATCTGCTAATTCAGGAGAAATATCTTTTAAAAGACCTTTTTGATTAAGCCGGCTCACAGGAGTATTATCAGCATGTCGATTAAAAATTTTCTCAAGCTCAGTTATCTTTGCAAAAGCTTTTTCAACGTTTTTTTCAGCTTTATCGCGGGATGAATCTGCAATAGTTATGGTTACAATTGTCCCCATAAGCTGACGAGTTCTGCTTATGGAATGAAGATTGTCAAGAAGTTTGCCCTCGGCTGGTTTAGCAATTATAGTCGGGACAGCTAATCCTAAACCGAACACACCCATTAGTTTGAGACAATTTCTACGGTTTACAATTTTTTCCCTGCTTTTTTTAATGGAATCTTGTTGCATATTTTTCCCCCCTTACAAGGTCTGTTGCACATAAATAACTATTAATAAATATCTCATAAGCACTTATTAGTCAAGTAAAATTTAGTGTGATACAAGTTGATTTGGCTTGACAGCCAGGCATTCTTTTGATAAATAATAATGAAATGCCGAATAAAGAAATTAAGAGTATTGCAGCCGTTCACGGCTTGAAATTGGAAAGTAGAAATTTGGGAGAAATGAATTGAATACGTTCATCAACAGTACAAAAGCATGAAGGCCAAATTTTTAATTTCAACGTTCCGTGAACGCTTACAGAATATTTATGATAATAATAATCGGGAGGCAGATAGGGATGAAAAAAAGTAATGCATTAATAGTAATAGCGGGCTTGATAGGTTTATTTGTTTTTGGTTTAGCATATGCGCAGGATGATATTCAATCGCTGGAACATGATATCTTTATAAATCGTGAAAGGCCTGCTGCTGTTTTCCCTCATACACTTCATGCTGATGATTTAGAGCTTGACTGTCTGGATTGTCACCATATTTACAAAGATGGTGAGAACGTATGGGATGAATCTGAATTAAGCGACTGTACTGGATGTCACAGCCTTGAGGCAGATGGTAAGATAATGTCAGCAATGAAGGCGTTCCATGCAAACTGCAAAGGATGTCATTTAGAGGAAAACAAAGGCCCTGTTACTTGCGGCGAATGCCATCCCAAGAAAAAATAATTAGACTCAATAAATAAATATGGACAGGGTAAAAATCCCTGTCCATATCTTCTTGCTCTCACTACATACCATACCATCAAATCATTGTGGCAATAGCTTCAAGAGCCATAGAATAACCCAGCATGCCGAAACCGGAAATCTGTGCTGTAGCTATATCAGCAATCATTGACTTGTTGCGAAATGGCTCTCTTTTATAAATATTAGACAGGTGAATTTCAACTATAGGAATATCAAGCAGAAGAAGAGCGTCGCGGATAGCAATACTCGTGTGTGTGTATGCAGCAGGATTGATAATAAGACCCTGGCATTTTCCCATTGCATCCTGTATTTTTTCTACAATTTCTCCTTCATGATTTGATTGAAATGTATCTACAGCAATTTCCAGATTCTTGCCTGCATTTTTCAGCTTTTTATTAATTTCATTAAGAGTTGTTTCCCCATAAATAGCAGGTTCTCTTTTACCTAACATATTTAGATTGGGGCCATGAATTACCAATACCTTGCGGAGTTTTTTGAGGTTGCTCATAATAATCTCCTTTTGTAAAAGTACAGCCACAAAGACACTAAAAAAGGATGTGGTTGATAAACTATGGAATTAAACCCTTAATTGCCTTTTTGTAATCCTGAGTTCCAAAAATCGCTGATCCAGCCACAAATGCATCAGCCCCGGCGATAGAAATTTCTTCTATGTTTTTTTCAGTAACTCCGCCATCTATTTCTATCAGAGTCGATGATCCCCTCTCTTTAATCATGTTGCGAAGAGCCTTTATCTTATCAATTGAGTTTGGTATAAAAGCCTGTCCTCCAAAACCGGGATTAACGCTCATTATCAACACAAAGTCAACGGATTCAAGGATCCATTCTATTGATGAGAGCGGAGTGGATGGATTCAGAGCAACACCTGCCTTTATTCCGAATTCTTTTATCAGTTGTATAGTTCTGTTTAAGTGCACAGAGGCTTCAACATGGACGGAAATCAAGGTAGCCCCTGCTTTTACAAAATCCGGAATATAGAGATCTGGATTTTCAATCATCAAATGAACATCAAGGGGAAGTGATGTAATACTCCTTGCAGCTTTTGTAATTATAGGTCCCATTGTAATAGCTGGAACAAAATGTCCGTCCATGGCATCAATATGTATCCAGTCCGCTCCAGCATCCTCAACGGATTTTATTTCGTCTCCTAATTTTGTGAAATCAGCAGACAGTATAGATGGTGCAATAATTCTCATCATAATGCTCCTTAATTCATAATAATTTACCACGGATTTTCACGGAATTACACTGAATTATCAAAATGCTCTTCTCAACATTGCGAACGTCTCAACTCCAAAATTGAACAATAAGGGCTCGCTAAACACAATTTCAAGCGAATAGTAACTTGCTCATTGTTTACAATTTTCAGTGAAACTCCGTGCCTTTCCGTGGTGAACTTTTACCTTAATTAAAACTATCTCAGTTTTGCCATGAGTCAAAAACTTCAGTTTTAATCAGCTTATCATCCTCATACAGAAGAACAGTTGCATCTTTATTTCTTGGAATTAAAATCCAGATTTCTTCACCGGGTTTTATGAAGCTATCAAAAATATCATTTGAAATTCCAAAGCTGTTTAATTTTAAACGCATATGTTTTTTTAAAAAGCCGTATTTAAGTCTGTATTTAAAAAGGATTACGCCCTTTGTGCTGTGTAAATATTTATGGCCTTTTCTGCCCGCTTCTCTGTTTATGGTAATATTAACATCTGTACCCTCAATTACTCTATATCCTGATAAAGGTACCTGATCTATAATTATATTTTCAGGCTTGTCTTCAATAAAAAGAAATTTTATCTCTCCAATCGATAGATTAAAGCTTTCAATTAAAACTATTGCTTCTTCAAGATATTGCCCTTTAATATCAGGCATTTTATATGCATTCGGTCTTATACCTGAGCTGACGAGAAGGTTTACAAATTTTCCTCGCGTAATCATTGTTCCCGGCGATGGAAACTGGGAAATAATTTCATTTTTTTTTATACTCTCACTATATGTACTGGATAGTTTGTTCAGGCTCAAACCATTTTCTTCTATGATTAAGCGTGCCTGCTGTATTGAAAGTCCTTTTAAATTCGGCGTCAAAATTCTTTTTGTACCTTTTGATATAATAATTCTTACATCACGCCTTTTTTTTATTTCAGAACCAGGTTCGGGCTCCTGAAAAATTACATGGTTTTTGGGCACGCTATCACTGTACTCAGACCCTTTAACTTTTGTGTTAAGTCCAAGATCTGACAGCATTTCGAGGGTTAGTACTACATCCTTTCCGACAATGTCAGGAACGACAACTTTATTTTCGCTCTTAATTATAAACGTTAAGGTAAGATAAGCGCTTACCATTAAAATTAGAACAAATAAAATAAAGAAAAATGATATTTTTGCTATCCTTACGATAACTTTCACCTTTTAAAACGAACTGAAAAAAAACCATCCATATTGTTTATATGCGGAAAAGTTTTAAGATAGCCGTTTTTATTAATAAGAGAACGCGCATTAAAAGGAAATCCGGCAGGTTTTTTTTCAATAACAAACTCCGGATGCTTATTTAAAAAAACTTTTACAACTTCTTCATTTTCTTCAGGTTCCGTGCTGCATACAGTATAAACCAAAACACCTGAAGGTT
>DAOUSD010000326.1 GCA_030627405.1 Deltaproteobacteria bacterium | reverse complement strand
GTTGAGCGATTAGCTGTTAGCCATTAGCGTTTAGCTTTGAAAAATCAGGGCATTACGTTAATTAGAAATAACACCCAATGGGTGAAAGTTTGTAATAGTAAAACATCCTGTAATCATTAACCTAATAGCTAACCGCTAAAGGCTAATCGCTCAATTTAGGATATACTGTGAACAGTCGAAATCCGAGCTTTTTTATTATGTTTTTTTCACCACGAAGCTCACGAAGAACACAAAGAAATTATAAAAAACCTTAATTCTAATCTTCGTGCACCTTCGTGTCCTTCGTGGTTTAATTTTTTCTTATAATTCTGACCGGTTCAAAAAGCGCGGTTTATAGCTATGTAAACTATAAGTCAGCGGTTATGAATTTACTGATCAATAGTTATCCAGAGAGTTTCTCCGTCAAACTGGATGCGCTTTGCATTATTATAATCAATACGGTCCAAAAGAGCAAAAATCCGGTCCATATTATAAACAACAACTTTGCTTAATGGATATATCAGATTAAGATCTACAGCGATTTTACGTTCTTTGATGTTGTAAATGCTAACAGTTTTTTCGGAAAATTTTAAAATTTTGCCGATTCCTGAACTGAAGCCCTTTCTGTTCGGCTCATCGGCAAGTGGAGCAATGGCAATCCCCTTGTGATCACAGTAATCCTTTAAAAACTTAAAGTGTATATTCCAGATGTTGTCTTCAGGTTTGACCACATATATTCCGAATGCTCTTATCCTGTCATCCGGCAGGGTTGCTCCTTCTATATCCTTTTCAACAATATCACCGCTTTTAATACGTATCTTGTCCAGAATTTCCTGCATGGGAACTATCGAATCACCTATTTTAAGTGATTCATCAGATTTTACAATGATATCAACACTTTTTTCCACTCCATATTTTGTTTTACGCTTTTGCGTAAGTATTTGAAGCTCTTTATCTTTTTTCAGGTTGTTGTAGTCTATTACAGTCTGGGATTTTATAGGAACATGAACTTTTTCCGACAAGTTTTTTTCAACAGGCCCGGTGAGTTTCCTCTGCATTAAAAATAAGCCTGCTGCGGCAACGGCACAGATTATGATAATAACGGCAATCTTGTTTGATATGGCTGCATTTTTTTTAGGCATGATTTTTTTTGCCGTGAACCTTGAGTGGTTTCTATTTTGAACTAATGATCTTGCTGTCTCCGAGGAACAAGGTGCTATCGCCTTTTATTGATATTGAAAGATTACGCCTTAACTCAAGGTCAATTATTTCTTTTCTTTTATTATTCAGAAGATAGTCAGCTACCTCAACAGGGACTATGCCCGTTACTTTGGAAATTTCTTGTTTTAGAGTTTCGATGCTGAGTTTTCTCAAGAAAGCAAGAGCCAGGGTTTCAGGAGATGGAGTCATGCCTTTTCCATGGCAATATTTGCAGGCTTCAAAACCACTGTATGCAATAGAGGGCCTGATTCGCTGCCTCGACATTTCAATTAACCCAAATTTAGAAATTCTTCCTACTTTTGTTTTTGCCTTATCTTTTTTTAAATGGTTTTTCAACGTTCCTTCTACTTCTGATTTGTGCTTTTGGTCTCTCATGTCAATTAAATCCAGCACAACAAGACCGCCCAGATCTCGCAGACGCAGTTGACGGGCAATTTCTTCGGCTGCTTCAATGTTGGTCTGCAAAGCAGTTTCTTCGATAGATTTTTTTTTGGTTGCTTTGCCTGAATTAACATCTATGGCGACTAAAGCTTCGGTTTGTTCTATTACAATTGATCCACCTGATTTCAGGTTAACTCTGTTTTTATATATAGAAGCGATCTGGTCTTCAAGCTGGTGTTTTGTAAATATAGGTTTTTCACTTTTATATAATTTAACACTTTTGGTATGTTTAGGAGATATGATTTTAATAAAATCTTTAACTTCATGGCAAACTGAGGGGTTGTCAATAAGAATTTCATTAATATCTGTAGTAAAATAGTCCCTTATGGATCTTAAAACAAGATTTCGTTCTTTAAAGAGAAGCGCTGGAGCGTTTTCCTTCATTATCTGGCATTTAATATTTTTCCAGAGCCTGGAAAGATAATTCAAATCTTTAGAAAGCTTTGTTTTTGTACAATCTATTCCGGCAGTCCTTACAATAAGCCCAAATCCTTCCGGAATATTAAGTTCGGATATAATTTTTTTTAGACGATTCCGTTCATCTTCATTTTCTATTTTTCGTGAAATCCCCCGCTGTTCACTTCCCGGCATAAAAACCACGAATCTTCCAGCAAGAGATATAAATGTTGTAAGCATGGCTCCCTTTTTCATAAAAGGGTCTTTTGTTACTTGTACAACCAGTTCCTGCCCTTTCTTAACAAGATTTGATATGGAAGAGTCTCCGGCATAATTATCTTGAAAGTAATCGCTGTGGATTTCATTCTTCTGAAGAAATCCATGTCGTTCTGCTCCATAATCAACAAATGCGGCCTGAAGACTGGGTTCAACGCGAGAAATTACTGCTTTGTATATGTTACCGTGTGTAATTTCTTTTGAGGCACTTTCGATATGAAATTCCTCAAGTTTATTGTCAATTACTTTTGCGATTCTGCATTCTTCAGGATCTACTGCATTTATCAGTACCTTACTGATCATATAATCTTTATCCTTTTTTTCTATTTGGAAAGGAAGATGTTAATGTTATTTTAACAAGTTATTACCTAAAATGAGCGATTAGCCATTAGCTTTTAGCTATTAGTCAAACTATATCAAGATGTTATTAAATAATAACATTTCACCCAATGGGTGATTAATAAATAATTATACAAATGCATATTTC
>DAOUSD010000319.1 GCA_030627405.1 Deltaproteobacteria bacterium | reverse complement strand
GAAGCTGGACCTTTTACGATTATTGGTTTTCCATTACCAGGTGTTGTAAAAAAATACGTAACGTTGGATGCGCTAAATGCAACACTTTTAGGCTCGGGAAGTGTCGAAATAAACGGAAAATATGCAGCCTGCGAGGATAATACGAACTGGAGCGGCGGTGGTAGCCTTAAAGGCGGAATTGAAACCGCAAGTGAGGTTAAAGCGAAAATCACAAAATATCTTGTCATTCAAGGTAAATTAGCCGGTTCCATGGGCGTGACCGAAACGCTCAAGGTACTTGTCGAAATTAATGTTACATCTAACTGGGATGGCCTTACTGCCGCAGGGGAAATAATCATAAGAACAAAGTTGGGAGATATAAAATCATATAAGGTGAGTATGGATGTTATTAAAGGTAAAAAGCTTCCGGTTTTTTATATTTCTCTTCCCTCTTTAAAATAAGATGAAAGTTGAATCAGGATAATATGTATATGATAGCAGCAAAGGCAATGAAATTTAAATGTATATGGATATTTCTTTGTATATTGATCGTTTTATTGGTAAGTGAAAATACCTATTCATCAGATTCAAACTACCCGATAAGATTGGAAAGAATCGATAGATCCCAAGCTCGATACAATACCCCGGAAAATACCCTTGCTGCTGGAATCTCTGCGCTATTAAAAAAGGATCTTGAATGGTATTATGAGACACTAACTAAAGAGAGCGCAGCATTAGAGATAAAAATTTTTCAAGATGCTGGTATAGATCCGAGAAAAAGTTTTGAAATTGTCGATGAAGGCGATAAAAACTTTATCATTGACAAAATAAAGTACAAAAATGGTGTTATCCTGGTTGGCAAAATCGTCGGCAAAGACGGATCTATCTTAATTGGCCCGGCGGTTTTCATAAAAGAAGATGGGCTATGGAAACAAACAATTGAGTATAACTCTGATGAAGAACTTGAGCAATACGAAGATGTTATTACACCTGAAGAAATCATATCCTCCGCAATAAAAATCCACCCGGACAGATGGAACCTCGACTGGTACAACCGGATAAAAGAACATATGGAGGATAAAGAATGGATCGAGCACTTTGCCGAAAAAGTCACCATCCTCTGCATGATAGCCGACCTTAAGGACAATCAAGGCACGCCTTATAGTGTAAAAGAAATAGTCCCTGAAACAATCCTATTCAATTACCTGCTGCATCCCCAGCCCTGGAGGTTTAATAGTGAGGAAAAGGTAGCTTTAATTGTAAAATCAAAAAAAATCAATACCTCAAAGAAAGGGAAGGCTTTAAAGAGTGGCATCATACCAACAAGTTTTTAAAGAAATATAAAGGCCCTGTGATGCTGGTTAAATTCAACAAGTTTAAGGCCATGGAAACCCTTCCTGAGATGAGCCCCGGAAAGGAATATGAGGTAACCATTTCAGGTGAGCTAAAAAACGGAAAGCGATTCAAAGGAACAACCAAGATCATAATAACCGGGTGGAATGCGAAACATGGGTGGAAATGGAATCGCCCAGATTGGCTGAACTCAGAAAAAGATATAGATAACTGGTGGAATAAAGAAAATGACTTTGAGGATTGGTGGAAAAAAACAATAAAAAAGCACGAGCGACAAAACAACAGAAAAGAAAAAGGTGATAGCCGCTCATAAAAAAAATGACTGTTAAGTTAAAAAATATCGACCTGTGCGGTTAGATAATTCCTGAGTCCTTCCGAATGTTCAATCCTCATCACCAGGTTTTCATAGGGGATCACTGTACTTCATATGTTCTTTTCTTTTTTTCCGTCACTGCAAGTTGCCATACACCTCAAATCTTCGACTACGCCGGGATCGGAAAATAAATCGAATAGAATTTGATCGGCGAGTTCCAGCATTGAGCGTCTTTCAGGAAGGCTGAGAAAGGAATGCACGAAACCCAGGCGAAGGATGCGAAGCAGCTCCCATAGCGAAAGTCCTTTACCGCCGCAGGCATACGAAGCCTGGAAGCACTCTTTGACCATATTGGTATAAGAAATAATCGGGTTATCCGTGTTGAGACATACGGCGTTTCCGTTTTTGAGAAAGGCCCGAAGAGGATATTCGCGCCCAAGGCTTTTGCCATCCGCCGGTACAAACTGATTTGTTTGAAAATTGCTCACAGGACAAAGCTCCACGCAGACGCCATCCTCCCTGAGTCTGTTCATCAACTGCGTATCCTCATCAGCAAGGGCCAACCCGCCCTATACACCGCGCTCTTAAATCAAGAACTGCGCTTTCCACAAATCCGGCAGGCGCGTTTTCTCCAGCATGTACTGTAATAGAAATATGCATCTTTGAGATTTGTTCAAATTCACTTCTGAACAGATGCGGAGCATGATCGTCATCCTCCTGACCAGCCAGATTAAAGCCTACTATACGGCATTCTCCCATGTCCTTAGCCGCAAACTCCCGCGCTGTTTTGATGTCTGAAGATGGTAAAGTGTGGAGCACGGTAGCGGAAGCTGCCTCCCTCAGCATCTGACGCGTAGGTTTGTGCAGCTTGCCTGTAAGGATGAGGCTGACTTTGACAGGAAATTGCCGCCCTGCCATATCAGAATGTAAACTTTGGAAAAATGGGAAAAATGGGGTCAAGTCTACGGTTGACCCTTCTGTACTTTTAAGAAATGTTGTGTATTTGGAGCAGCCAAATCTACAGACGGGAAGACAACTGTCGATTTAAGTGTAGAAGCTGGACCTTTTACGATTATTGGTTTTCCATTACCAGGTGTTGTAAAAAAATACGTAACGTTGGATGCGCTAAATGCAACACTTTTAGGCTCGGGAAGTGTCGAAATAAACGGAAAATATGCAG